>JANKMV010000100.1 GCA_024650095.1 Bacillota bacterium
CCGTACAACAAAAACGAGGGTACTAACAGATATACGCTACCACGTGGGAAAAATGCAGCATAATATAGAGCCCATCACAATCCATAAAAAAATAGAGCCTTGGCGACAGCAAATACTAAATCCTGAGGAATTAACAAGTATAGAGAACTCCTTTTCCCAAACAGATTTACCTCCGGATTTGGCCAGCAGTATGAAGGCACTATTTGTGGCTCAACGGAAAAGACTTTCCTGGGTGATTAAGCAGGGCGAGCCTGTCTGTGAAGTTTGTGGACTTCCCCTAGTAAAGACCGCCAAGGAAACGTATTGCTTAAGCTGTAAAACGGAAGATAATGGGTAAACTATCTGGGTGAGGAAGTTGAGAGCAGTAAAGAGAAAAAGAGGAGGGATTTTCCTTGTTTTTACATATTGGTGGCTCACATGTAGTTGCTGCAGAGGACATTATAGGTATATTTGATACCCGCATTAAAGAAAAGCAATGCAATAAGGAATTTTTACAGTCTGTGAAAAAAAATAATCAAAGTAACAACGAAGAGAATAAAGCTTTTATTGTCACCGGAGATGCGGTTACTTTTTCACCCATTGCTCCTGGCACACTAAAAAAACGTTTTAATACCAATATATTTGATATCTAGGCACTTAGACAGTGTCGTGTGACGGGAGGTTACATCGTGGCAGAAGAGGAAAATAGTAAAAACGGTAATCACTATGATGCAAGTCAGATCCAGGTATTAGAAGGATTAGAGGCAGTTAGAAAAAGACCAGGTATGTATATTGGCTCCACCGGACCACGTGGTTTGCACCATCTGGTATTTGAAGTGGTGGATAATAGTATTGACGAAGCTCTCGCAGGGTACTGCGAAAACATTGCAGTGACCATAGGCACAGATAACATCATTACAGTGGTTGATGATGGGCGTGGTATACCTGTTGATGAAGAAAAAAAGATGAAGAAGCCAGCAGTAGAGGTGGTTTTAACCATTCTACATGCGGGTGGAAAGTTTGGTGGGGAGGGCTATAAAGTATCAGGGGGCCTCCATGGTGTCGGTGTGTCCGTAGTGAATGCCCTTTCTGAATGGCTCGAAGTAGAAGTGCAAGTAGATGGTCAGATTCACCGCATGCGTTTTGAACGGGGTAAAGTGGTGAATGAGTTGAAGATTGTGGGAAAAACAAAGAAAACGGGTACCAAGATTACGTTTAAGCCCGATGATCAAATCTTTGAAACGCTACATTTTGAATTTGATACACTATCGCAACGGTTACGGGAATTAGCTTTTTTAAATAAAGGAATCCGCATTACACTAGAAGATCAGCGTAACGAGGAAGAGACGAAGGAAGTATATAAATATGATGGCGGTATCAAATCTTTTGTTGAATATCTGAATAAAAACAAAGAAGCCATCAACAAAAAAGTGATTTACTTAGAACAGCTAAAGGCAGATTCAAGTGAAGTAGAACTTGCCCTCCAGTTTCATGATGGTTATAGTGAATTTATTCTTTCCTTTGCTAATAATATTCGTACCCATGAGGGAGGCACCCACGAAACAGGCTTTAAATCTGCGTTGACTCGTTTATTTAATGATTACGCACGCAAGCATAATATTTTAAAAGATAATGATAGCAATGTGAGTGGTGAAGACATTCGTGAAGGTCTGACAGCAGTCCTTAGCGTTAAACTATTAGAACCACAATTTGAAGGACAAACCAAAACTAAATTGGGAAATACGGAAATAAGAGGGATAGTGGACTCTTTTCTTTATGAAGAACTGGGGACATTCTTTGGTGAAAACCCTGCCGTAGCTAAAAGATTGGTGGATAAAGCCATTAGTGCAGCACGTGCGAGAGAAGCTGCGCGTAAAGCACGGGAACTAGCCCGTAGAAAAAGTGCTCTTGAGATCACATCATTACCGGGTAAACTAGCTGATTGTGTTAGCCGTGACCCGGCAATGAGTGAACTATATTTAGTAGAGGGTGATTCAGCGGGTGGTTCGGCAAAACAGGGAAGAGATCGACGCTTTCAGGCGATCTTACCTCTACGGGGCAAGATTATTAATGTGGAAAAAGCGCGACTCGATAAAATATTAGCCAATGAGGAAATTCGTACCATTATTACGGCCTTGGGAACAGGCGTTTCTACCGACATAGATATCACAAAAGCACGCTATCATAAAATTATCATTATGACAGATGCCGATGTGGATGGTTCTCATATTCGTACGTTGCTGTTGACATTCTTCTTTCGCTACATGCAACCACTGGTAAAGGAAGGTTATATTTATATTGCTCAGCCGCCTTTATATTTGTTAAAGAAAAGACAACAAGAATACTATTTATACACAGATCATCAGTTAGAACTGCTCTACAAAGAAATTGGACGTGAAGGAACGACGATTCAACGTTATAAAGGTCTTGGTGAGATGAATCCCGAGCAATTATGGTCAACGACCATGGATCCAGAAAAAAGAACCATTCTACAAGTGACCATGGAAGATGCCATGCGTGCGGACGATATGTTTACCGTGCTCATGGGGGATAAAGTGGAACCGAGACGTGAATTTATAGAAAAACATGCATTGCAAGTACGCAATTTGGATATTTAGGAGGTGAGACTACATGAATTTTACACATGGTAAAATTATGCCCATTACTATTCATGAAGAAGTGAAGAATTCATTTATTGATTATGCAATGAGCGTGATTGTAAGTCGTGCTTTGCCAGATGTTCGCGATGGTTTAAAGCCGGTACATCGACGTATCCTTTATTCCATGTATGAATTGGCAATGTGGCCTGACAAACCACATAAAAAATCAGCTCGTATCGTTGGTGAAGTACTGGGTAAGTATCATCCCCATGGTGATACAGCCGTTTATGATGCCATGGTGCGTTTAGCTCAGGATTTTTCCAGCCGTTACATGTTAGTTGATGGGCATGGAAACTTTGGTTCAGTGGATGGTGACCCTGCTGCGGCCATGCGTTACACAGAGGCACGAATGTCGAAGATAGCCATGGAAATGTTGGTTGATATACAAAAAGAGACCATTGATTATCGACCTAACTTTGATGACACACTCGAAGAGCCCATTGTATTACCATCCCGTTTTCCTAATTTATTAGTAAACGGTTCTTCAGGTATTGCAGTTGGCATGGCCACTAATATTCCACCTCATAATTTACGGGAAATTATCGATGCGCTCATTCATTTAATCGATAACCCTGAATGCGAAGATAGTGAAATAATTTCACGTGTGAGCGGCCCTGATTTTCCCACGGGTGGTCTCATAATGGGGTTAGAAGGCATTCGCTCAGCGTACCGTACAGGACGCGGCATCGTTAAGATGAGGGCGCTCACGCAGATAGAGCGCATGGAAAATGGGAAATCTCGCATCGTGGTAACGGAGCTACCTTATCAAGTTAATAAAGCGAGAACTATTGAAAAAATAGCTCATTTAGTCAGAGATAAGAAAGTTGAAGGTATTACCGATTTACGTGATGAATCGGACCGCAACGGCATGCGCATGGTGATTGAAATGAAGCGGGATGCTAATCCCCAGGTTATTTTAAACCAGCTCTTTAAATTCAGCCAGCTACAACAAACCTTCGGTATTATCATGCTGGCCTTAGTCAAAGATAGACCCCGAGTATTAAACCTACGTCAGATGATTACCTACTATCTCGAACATCAAAAAGATGTGATCACAAGGCGCACACAATATAATTTACGTAAGGCAGAAGAGCGCGCTCATATTCTTGAAGGATTACGCATAGCTCTGCAGAATCTTGATGCTGTGATAAAGCTAATTAGAGCATCTCGTACCACAGAAGAAGCACGTCAGGGACTCATGCACTCTTTCAAATTATCGGAGCGACAAGCCAAAGCTATTTTAGAAATGCGTTTACAAAAGCTAACGGGATTAGAAAGAGAAAAATTGGAAGAAGAGTACTTGGAGTTGATAAAAAAAATTACCTACTATCAAGAAATTCTCGCTAACGAAAGACTGGTTTATCAAATTATTAAAGATGAACAACTTGAGATCCGCGAAAAATATGGTGATGAAAGACGTTCGAAAATTGTGGCCAGCGAAGATGACTTTTTAGTCGAGGACTTAATTGCGGAAGAAGATATGGTGGTCACTCTAACACATAATGGTTACATAAAACGCCTACCGGCAACCACCTATAAAACTCAGCGTCGCGGTGGACGTGGTGTAACGGCCATGCAAACCAAGGGAGATGACTTTGTAGAACACGTTTTTGTTGCTTCCACCCATGCATACGTTTGCTGCTTTACGAATCGGGGAAAAATGTATCGCAAAAAAGTGTTTGAAATCCCTGAAGCAGGTCGGCAGGCTCGAGGCACCGCCATTGTGAATGTGATGGCGGTGGAACCCGGGGAAAAAATAACGGCAGTCATTCCTGTGCGTAATTTTGAAAAAGGTGAAAATTTATTTATGGCCACCCGCAAAGGTGTGGTAAAGAAAACACATCTAGAAGATTTCACCAATGCACGTAAAGGTGGACTTATTGCCATTTCCTTACGAGAAGGGGATGAGCTAATTGATGTTCGTCTCACAGACGGAAATCACCAAATCGCTTTAGTGACAAACCACGGTTTATCCATTCGCTTTGGCGAAGATGATGTGAGAGCTATGGGACGTAATGCGTATGGTGTTCGCGGCATTTCTTTGGCCAAGGGTGACGAAGTGATTGCTCTAGAAGTGGTTCATCCACAGATGGAAAGAGAAAGTGAACTATTGGTTGTAACGGAAAATGGTTATGGCAAGCGTACAACCTTTTCCGAGTATCGCGTTCAAACACGTGGAGGTAAAGGAATTTATACTATTCGTGTTATGGATAAAAATGGACCTGTCGTTGGGGTAAAAATTGTCCGCCCAGGAGACGAAGTCATGATTATTACTGCTGGAGGCATTGTCATTCGTCAAGATGTGGCGGAAATTTCTCAACAAGGTCGCCATACGCAAGGTGTTACGCTAATACGTTTAGACGAAGGCGACCGTGTGGTAAGCCTTGCCCGTGTGGTTTCTGAAGATAAAGAAACCAAGCAGGTAGAATAAATGTCGCGTCAAAGAAAAAAACAAGAAGGCCGCAGTTTTATGGCGGTCTTCTTGTTACTCATCGTTATTGTTTTTCTCTTAGCTCGTTTTTCTTTGGTGCGTAAACCGCCCAGTGATATTGTTATCCCTCGCAGTGTTGATGTGGTAGTGGTGGGCAGTGGACTTACAGGTACCCTGGCCGTGCTGGCAGCAGCAGAAGCGAGTGCCGATGTACTCTACATTAATACCAGCAATGAAGATGCCAGTGAGTATCCACCATATCTTCCCGTCTTTTGGGCGGCGGCAACGCCGTATCAATTGGAGTTCGAGAATGAATATATCCCTGAAACTATGGCTAATGACATTTATAGTCGCGGGGGGTCTACTGGTAATTTTGCACAAATTTTAACGGTTAGCTTACAATCGGCTCAGAGCTTGCAATGGGTAGAGGGTATGACCTCAATTACTTTTTCAGCAGTAACTGCTGATCAGCTAGGATTACATCGCTCAACACAAGCAGACTCTCTGGCAGTGGTGGTACAAGAAACAGAAGAGCGGGTACAGGGTTTTATCAGTGAGGAAGAAAATTTGCAACCGATCCGCCTCTTGATGCAAGGGGGTCGTGTAAGTGGGCTGTTGGTGCGAGCTGGGGATGGTAGCGAGGTGGAAGTTTCCGCCAGAGCCGTCATCTTAGCCGATGGAGGCAACGCTTCTCAGCCACAATTGAACGTGCTTCCCAGACTTGAGGGTGGGCATAATGGTGTAGGCTTACAATTGGCACAATCTATTGGCGCACACGTAGAGGGATTGGCACAAATAGTACTGCAAGCCGTTTTATTACCCCACGGTTCAAGTGTGACCACGCTTGACTTGGAAGATACGATACTCTTTAATAAGCTAGGAGAACTTACTCATCAAGAGGGTACGTTGGCAGCTACGATAGAAGGTGCGGGTGGACAACTATTTGTTGTGGCAGCTAAAGGACATCCCTTAACAAAACAAATAGCGACGCAAGAAGTGGAAGATCTAAAGACATTAGCAGCGGTATTAAAAACGAAAGAGGAACTCTTGCCCTCTCAAATTGAGTTTTTACAGGAACCGTACCAAGTAGCTATATTAGGTGTAGTCGCCCTCACACCAGGTGGTTTGACTGTAAACCAAGAGTATAGTGTCATAGGTAAAAATGGACCCATAGCCGGACTCTTTGCTGCGGGAGAATTAACGGCAGGTCTGCATGGTGATAAAGCCATCAGAGAGTTATTTTTAACTGAAGCTATTGTGAGTGCCCACATTGCCGGAAGCAAAGCAGCTTCCTTTGCTCAACGATGAAGATAAAGTCCTTTGCTCAACGATGAAGATAAAGGGATTGACTATTTGCTATACCCATTATATAATACTGATGATGCTTCGGGGCGGGGTGTAATTCCCCACCGGCGGTATGCGGCCTGTGAGCCGTTAAGCCCGCGAGCGATTACGCTGAGCCGGTTAGATTCCGGCGCCGACGGTATAGTCCGGACGAGAGAAGCGGATATAGGCGGTATTTTTCATAACCGTAAGATATTCGTCATGCCCCCGCTCAAACCGGGGGCATTTTTGCTTTTAAAAGCATAAAAAAACGCTAGGGAGGCTAAAAAAGTGAAAAATAATGTAAGGCAAATGGTAACCATGGCAATGTTGGCGGCTCTTTCCATTTTACTTGTGTATTTAGTGCGTTTTCCTATTTTTCCAGCCGCTCCGTTTCTTGAATACGAGATGGCAGATGTACCTATCCTCATCGGCACCTTTTTATTTGGCCCTATCAGTGGTCTCATCCTGACCATAGTGGTTTCTCTAATTCAAGCCTTTACGGTTTCAGCAGGTAGTGGTTGGATTGGGGCAGTGATGCATATATTTGCTACGGGTGCCTTTGTTTTGGTGGCGGGAACCATCTACAAAAAAATACCAAGTCGTTTTGGGGCAGTGTTGGGCCTTGTTTTGGGATCACTTGCCATGACTCTAACCATGATTCCCCTTAACCTCGTGCTAACCGTACAATTTCTTGGTGCACCTCGTGAAGTTGTGATGTCTATGTTTATACCCATCATTATTCCTTTTAATCTTATTAAGGCCGGTGCAAACAGTATTATCACTTTCACCGTCTATAAAACAGTTGCAAGAGTATTGCGTTTGGAGACCGTTGAATCAAAAAAGAAGAAAGCGATACAGTCTACTTCTGTATAAATAGACATAGTAAAATAAAATATCGCCCATACTAAAGGAAAAGCTCCGTTTGC
>JANKMV010000101.1 GCA_024650095.1 Bacillota bacterium
GTAACCAGTATTGAAAAGCGCATGATAAGGAAATCGAAAAGGTGCGCTTTTCTTAAATGAAGGAGTGAAGCAGATGGACAAACCACTAGCTTTTGCACGAGAGTTGGTGCAATCAGTCGTGAGCACCGGTGATATTGTGGTAGATGCCACTTGTGGTAACGGCCATGATACTATCTTTTTGGCACAATTAGTTGGTGCAGAGGGACAAGTCTATGCCTTTGACATTCAAAAGACGGCCATTGAGATCACGCAAAAAAAGGTTATAGATGCAGGATTGCAAAAATGTGTGACGTTCGTTGAAGCAAGCCATGCTGAGGCGGCTCATTGGCCGCAAGAACCCAACGCAGCCGTCATGTTTAACCTAGGTTACCTGCCCGGAGGAGATCATGCCGTGGTTACTCGACCTGAAACTACAGTAGCGGCACTGCAAGTAGCTGTCAGGCGGTTAAGAGAGAACGGAGTAATTACCTTGGTCGTGTACACAGGTCATGATGGTGGTGAGCAAGAATATCGATTTATTAGGGAATATTGTGCATCATTATCTCAACAAGATTTTGCGGTGTTAGAGTATCGCTTCATTAACCAGAAAAACCAGCCACCCTTACTTTTAGCCATCGCTAGAGTGTGAGACTGTCCCTAGGCAACATCGTCTGCCCGGGTTCAGTTGATTACAAAATCATCTTGTACGCGCCATGAGGACAAACGGCAAGGCAGATACCGCATATACGTTTACCAAAGCGGCTACGTACTTCATTTTGGTAGTTATCACAGAGTTGGGGGGATAATCTTTCGCTTAAGGGAACGTCAGGTGCAAAGAGAACCCCTTTAATGGCACCTGCAGGGCAAGCATCTTTACAAAGGGTGCAGTTACCGCATTGTATCTCCACGGGCTGGTCAGGTGTTAAGGGTGCATTGGTAAGGATGGTACCGAGACGGATGCGGGGACCGAGCGCTTGATTTACTAGGCAACCGCTTTTACCAATCCAACCTAACCCAGCAAGCACGCTTGCAAGGCGATGTGAAAAAATACTCTCTAGTTTTTCTTCTCCGATACGTTGGGAGGAGGGAATGGGAAAGGCCTCATAACCTCTGTGTTCTAGTTGGGCTGTTATGCGGAGGGCCAAATCATCAATGATTGTATTGACAGCACGATAATAATGCAAGTAGGTGTGGGTAGGACCAGTTTTTAATTCCTCAATTACTGAACGTGGAAAGGGTATGATAAAGGAGAGAGCTCTGGTAAATCGCTGTAGGTGTGGAGCTGCATGTGCCATCATAGCCTCAGTTGCTGATGATAAATCGGCCACTCCTGCTTCGGCGGCTCCATGCTTTAGTAGAATGGCCATCATATCATCTTTTAATGTTTCTGCCGGAGGTGAAGGTTGATCATTATTATTATTCATAGTAGCAGAGTACCAAAAATGTTGATAAAAATCAACCTGCTGTATTCATATATGTCCAATTCTAAATCATTAAAATATTCAATCAATGGGCAGGAAACGCTGTCTTGTATCTTGAATATAAAAATTTAGCTAGTTTTTTATTTGTATAATGGAAAATAATAGGAATTTAATTTCTTTTTTAGGGAATGGATAATGTAATAAAAGTCTAAAATTATGAGTTTTTATATTTTTTTATCGTATAGTGTGTTAAAATGATAACAATATTTGCACAACTTACATGAATAAAATAAAAAGATGTACAAGGAGGAGGTACGAAAAACATGTCTCGACGTAATGCACCTAAATCTGTTGTTAAGCGTTTACCTGTCTATTTGAGGATCTTAGATAGCCTCATCCGCCGTGATGTGGAGATTATCTCCTCTCGAGTCCTTAGTGAGGAAACTGGCTTCACGGCAGAGCAAATTCGCAAAGATCTCGCCTATTTTGGCGCGTTTGGCACTCGTGGTACAGGGTATAATACCAGTTACCTCAGAGAAAAACTACTACGCATTATTGGCCTGGATCGGCAAACAAAAATTATTGTTGTTGGCTTTGGTCACTTGGGCAAGGCATTGACTCGCTATAATGTCTCGAAAAACCCGTATGTAGATATTATTGGTGTATTTGATATTAATCCAGAGGAGCTTCATACGGATATTCCAGATCTAAAGATTCATAGCATGGAGATGCTACCCGAGGTTATTCTGGCAGACCAGGTAAAGGTCGCAATGATAACAGTACCGGCTGATGTTGCGCAGAGTGTTGTTGATTTACTTGTGGATAATGGTGTGACAGCGATCCTTAATTTTGCACCAACAAAGATTAATGTGCCTGAACATGTTTATGTTCATAATGCAGATTTAACCATTGAATTACAAAGTCTTATCTACTACTCACTAGAAGATGAAAAGCAACCGGAACCGGAATAATTTACCTTAATCTTACCTGTTGACTTTTGTGCAAGGCTTGTGTATACTGTAAAAGTGCCTTAAGCGCGGAGCTGTGGTGTAGAGGCCTAACATGCCTGCCTGTCACGCAGGAGACCGCGGGTTCGACTCCCGTCAGCTCCGCCATTTATTATTTTGTAAAAAGCTTTTATCACTTTACATGTGGTAAAGTGACTAATGTATATATAAACGTAATATTTGTGTTGAGGAACAAAGAGGGCAAAGGGTCTTCTTATTTGCCGAGATAGCTCAGTCGGTAGAGCAGCGGACTGAAAATCCGCGTGTCCCCAGTTCAATTCTGGGTCTCGGCACCATGCGGAAGTAGCTCAGTGGTAGAGCATCGCCTTGCCAAGGCGAGGGTCGCGGGTTCGAATCCCGTCTTCCGCTCCATAGCTAAATAATAAAGGCGCACTTGGTGCGCCTTCCTTAATCAAATAGTGGCCGTCGAACTTGACGCTCGGTCACAAGATATGCTATCATGAGTATGCAAAAAAAGATACGGGGCGACATAGCCAAGTGGTAAGGCAGAGGACTGCAAATCCTCTATTCCCCGGTTCAAATCCGGGTGTCGCCTCCATTTTAATTATTTAACAGACTTACATTATAAATAAAATTGCCGAAGTGGCGGAACTGGCAGACGCAAGGGACTTAAAATCCCTCGGTCCAAAAGATCGTACCGGTTCGATTCCGGTCTTCGGCACCAATTGAAATTAAAAAGGGGGTGCATTTGCACTCTCTTTTTTCCGTTGGTAAGAAAATTATATTACTTGCAGTTAGCAAGTGGCTAATGCAACCAGCATTGAAATGCGCGCGATAAGGAAACTGAATAAGTGCGTCCTTCTTACGCCGCAAGGAAATTATATCGCCTGCATTTAGCTAGCAGCGAGTTTGCCAATATTGAAAATCTATATTTTGCTACTTATCTTATTAGCTTTTTAGAGCTTCCGAGTCAACGATTAAATGGGTGAAGAGAGCTAAACCTAAACCAAAGAAGAGGTGAGCTATAAGGGTTACCACCACACCCATAGGGCTCTGAGGTAGTTTATCAAAAGCTATTCTGCCTAAGAATGTACCGAAGAGTCCTACCCAGGTAATGAGGCCAAAGCCTATTCCTTTAATCCACAAATAATCGGAGGCTGTGTAATAAATAAAATACACAAAAATGACACCCAAGATGGCGGTAACGATTAAATCCACCGTGCCGCCGATAAAGTATGTAAGGGGAGTAAAAAGATCTTTTTTAGCCAAGAATGGGGTAGCTGTGATTTGCCAGAAAACCACATTTGTGAATTTTAAAGAAAAGGCCAGATAGTTAAAGGCAAGCTTTACTACGTCGGCTAAAATACCAACGGCGATACCAGCAATGATTTTGTCCTTGATCATAAGCGACCTCCCAGTTGTATTTTTTCAAAGTCCAAGCTGTCACCACACCATAAATTATAAGACTTAATAGCATAACAACAACATCACCCGACAGAATCTTTTCGCTCCAGCTGTTGCATATTTATCCTCCTACGTAAAACTTCGTTATAGTATCCCCATAACTATTACAATTATTGAAGTAGGAAGGGAAAATTATCTAAGGGAAGAAAGATAGATAAAGGTGCTGTTTTTAAAAAATTAAATTCACATTAGTAGTTTAGAGCGCAACCTAAATGCAATAGTGCGTGTCTTATAGATGAAACCGGGCCGGGAGGATACAATGCTTACAGAAACAGAACTCATTAAAAAATTAAAAAAGGGTGATGAGCAGGCTATTGGCATACTTTTGTCACGCTATAGTGATCGCCTACTGCGCATAGCTTTGGGGATTTGTGGTGATAGGCAAGTTGCCGAAGAAGTTGTTCAGGATACCATGTTGCAGGCCTGTCGTAAAATTCATGGTTTTGAGGAAAAAGCCGCACTGTCAACTTGGCTCTACCGCATCACAGTAAATCTAGCTAAGAACAGACTCCGCAATAATTGGTTCGGTCGAGTAATCCCATGGGAGCAGGAAAAAATGAATACGCTCGTGGCCCCAACGGCAGAGCAACCCGAGCACGAAGTGATTCATGATGAAAGACGTCGGCAGGTTTTGCATGATTTACAGCAGTTACCTGCTAAATACCGTGAAGTATTGGTGCTTTACTATCTTGAGGATCTAAGCATCACTCAAGTAAGTCATATTTTAGAACAGCCGGAAGGTACAGTGAAAAGCAAGTTGTCTCGCGGCCGTACCATCTTAAAGAACCGTTGGCTTGATAAGGAAGGTGAAATAGAACATGGATGCATTTGAACAAAAATATAAAGAGAAACTTAAGCAAACGCTGGCTGATGTAACATTACCCAGTGATAAGAAGGAAGCTCTGCGTGCATCCATGATGCGGGAAATTGAAGTTAGCCGAAAAAGTGGGTGGCAGCAGTTTCGTACTAGTTGTTTAGCATTTTGGGAATCAACATATGAAATATCATTAGCCCCTGTAGCTGTGAGTGTATGCATTTTGCTCGTTGTGGTGGGGGTTAAGTACTTCTCCGTTGCTCCAGATGCCAAACCGCTTGAGCCAACCTATTTTATTCGACAAACGGATGCAGGACTGGAGATTACCCGTCTGGAAAATTTTAGGGAGGATCGTTAATATGCTTACCATACGATTAAAAGGAAAATACATTATTATGATGTCAGTGTTACTGCTGGTATTAGCAGGTGTTATATATGCATCTTCATCTCGGGTGGCCGCGGGCCAAGACTTACAACAAGCAGAGGCTGCAGGTGACTGGGAAAGATATGTACAAATATTAAAGGAGCAGTATCCCAATCCTGAAGATGCTGCCGAAAAACTATATTTTTCTGCAGAAGAAGATGCAGGTGGTGCCCCTGATTTTCAAAGAAACACCATCTATATCTTCCCCACATGGAGCCACTGGGGAGAACCCGGAGCGCAAGAAGTGCAACTGGAATGGGCCATTGAAAAATTGCTGTTATTACGTGAGCATTTTCCAGAAAGCTCGTGGGCTCAAACAACTCACTTAATGAAATTAGCAAAGAATTACTATGCCCTTGGAGACTACGAATGGGCTGAGCAGTACGCGAAAGAAACGAATAATGTACTACTGTTGGCACGTATCTACTTAGATAATGGTAATTACCAGGCTGCCCTGCAAGTAACGGAAGCGAGTCTTACTAAACAGGCTGACTCTAGCTTGGAAATCCATTACGCCAAGGGTCGGGCGCTGATGGGATTAGAACGGTGGCAAGAGGCGAAAGTTTTATTTACTGAATTGGCCGCGAAAGCGGACGTTATTTTTACGCAAGTTGCTGGTGAGGATAAGCAAGCAGAACGAACTAATGTTGACCATTGGGAGAAAATCGCTCAGCATCAGCTAGAGCGTATTAAGACGCTGCAGCATCATCAGGGTAAGGGGCAAATTAGTGGAAACGTGTGGCTAGGTAATGAAAAACTAGCTGGTGTACGTATCTATCTGTTGGACCAAACGGTGTATCGAGGCTGGTCTAGTTCGACGGAAGTAGCGGAGATGCGCCAAGTGGTCAGTGCTGAAGATGGTTCCTTTCATTTTGCTAATGTGTTACCTGGGCGCTATGCACTGGGCGTTGCTGTGCCGATTTTGGACGTGGAAGGATATACCTTACAAGAGCCTCAAGAGTTTACGCTCCAAGGCGGCCAAATTATAGCGCAGGATGTTCGTTTTGTAGGCATTGCCTCAGCGCAGGAGCCCCTAGGAGGAAAGGAAATTGATGGTGACGCGGAATTTCGCTGGGATGCGGTGGAAGGTGCTGCTTATTACGATGTATCCGTGACGTTTTCTAGTCGCGATAAAGAAAAAAATCATGGTTCATATAGTACGGTTTTGCGCCCCGGTGTTACAGAAAATAAACTTCTCATTGATGTAGATGAAGAGCTGCATAAAGCACGTTTTTATCCAAGCTATGGTCATAGCGACGGGAAGTTAAACCCTAATTCTGTTTTTGGTATGATCTTCCCAGGTGGTGAATTTGCCTGGTATGTGACAGCCTATAATTCAGAAGGGCAGAAGATTAATACTAGCAATGGGTATGGAGCCATCGTTGGCGAAGATGAATTGCCCATCTTTCGTATCAAAGGTGAGTTTACTGCCGCAGATCGTTTAGTGTGGGACCTTGAATATGAGCAGGCCATCGACGTCTATGAAGAAGACTTACAAAGCAACCCCGCGGATACTCACGCCTTGTTAATGTTGGCGAGAATTCATCAATTTGGCATTCGTTTCGATGAACCTAAACTTGCAGAGGCTGCCATTTACTACGAACGCTTGTTGCAGGAGGAAAATACACCAGAAGCGCGTAAAGCTCTTGCCGGTGTTTATGAAAAGTTAAATCGTCACCAAGAGGCTTACGAGCTTACCCAGTCACTGTTGGAGACTGATGTGGAGGGATGGGACACCCACTTTGCCCTTGCCAAAGCCGATGTACAGCTTGGTCGTCCAAAGGATGCGCTGATGCGGCTTGAGAAAGCCGTTGTGATGGAATATGGTCAGTATGCACGAGCTTATCCTGTGGTGTTGTCCCTGGCCTTGGGTGATGTAGAAAGTGCATTGTGGTTTGCAGAACAAGTGGATGGAGGAGAGCGCTACGTAGCGCTTCTCAACGAGTATAAGGCAGCAGGCTACACCTTCTCTTTAGAAGTGCGAAAGTCAATTATTGACGGAGAATACAGGAAGGCGAGCCAAATGCTAACAAATGCGGTACATGATCAATTTCTACAAGGATTACTCCTTTATCTCGGCGGAGAAGGCACTGAAGATATGCAGGAGTGGATTTCCCGAGAAATGGAGCCGGGTCTACTACAAGACCTATTGAGAAAAATGGTGATGTAACGGATGAGCTAGATGTCTGTACCACTAAAAAGCAAGCAGATAAGGGTAGGGAACGGTCAAGACCGTTCCCTACC
>JANKMV010000102.1:0-1275 GCA_024650095.1 Bacillota bacterium
AATTGCAACTGTAGGAATTGCTCTTTTTTCTATTTCACTTTGAATGAGTATACTACTCATTGTACAGGAGCCTCAATCCCCCACAGCAATCACGGCTGCATCGGCATTTTTAGCAATTTCGTCCCACCATTCTTCGGCTTCGGGAGAAGAATAAAAAGATGTCTTGGGGTAATAAACCAAGTTAGAATCAGGAAATTGCTCTTTCATTAAATCCATTAGATTACGCATAATAACTTTTGAGTTTCGTTTGATTATATCAAGAAAATAAATTGTCTTATTATTTAAATCGCTTAAACGTTTAGCTGGCGATATAAACTCTCTATCAGGCAAATCACCTCTGGGATCTAAACATTTATATGTAATCCTTACCTGTTCCATAAAATCCCTCCTGGCATATCTTTTTAATTTGTATATATAGAATATCTTGTATACTACGTAAGATTATGCTGAGATGAAGGCGCGCACTACCGACTAAAAGCAAAATCTTTTATAAACGCTGTCAATTTTTTAATATCATTATCCACCGCCCTTAAAACGTATGTTTGTAGTAACAGTAGCATTGCAATTTAAATTAAAGGTATCATACTTTGTGTGAATAATCAAACAATTTTGGCTTATCAAAAGCTAAATCTTCCGAAAAAGAACAATATTAGACATAGTTCGAATAATCAATTTATTTCTTGACAGGGTTGTTCTTTTCATGCAATATATAAGTAAATACTTATGATTCATTTTGTTAATTTACCTGCCAGACTTTAATAATGAAAGTTGGTGATAAGGACGGCTCTTGCTACATATATATTGATACAAGCTATGCAAAAAAGGTGAGATAAGCTCGCTTTGAGGGAAATCAAGGAATGAACAATAAGAACAAAAAATACGCCTGTTGTTGGGTACCACCGGAGCAACGGATGTTATTATTTCCGGATGTACCCTTTAAAATTTACTGAGAGGAGGCCGTGGTTTGAAAACATTTCTAATCCGACGCTTGGGCCTTGCAATTGTAACATTGTTTTTGGTAAGTATCAGTGTTTTTTTTGTAATACGGCTATTGCCCGGGGACCCTTTGGTGATTTATATGGCTCAGACGGCAGAAACGGATGCGATGTCTGATGAACAGCTAGAAGAGCTGCGGCGGGAATTTGGCTTGGATAAGCCCATTCACGTGCAGTATGTAAACTGGATTTCCAATGTAGCACGCGGTGATTTGGGGCGCTCTATCTTTCGCCGGGAGAGTGTAGGAAAGCTAATGCGACAGAGATACCCAAAGACCCT
>JANKMV010000102.1:1285-7235 GCA_024650095.1 Bacillota bacterium
CCCTTTATCTCGGAATACTTTCCATGGCAGTGAGTGTCACCGTGGGACTGTCGGTCGGAATTATTGCAGCCATCAGACGCAACCGATGGCCGGATAAAGTATTTACCCCCCTAACGTATCTTGGTACCACCATCCCGACTTTTTGGCTGGGGATTCTTTTAATTTACGTCTTTGGCCTACGTCTTGGGTGGCTACCTATCGCCGGGTACACGTCACCAACAAAGGATTTTTTCTTCAGTATCAGGCAAACAGTGATGCCTGTGATCTGCCTGTCACTGTTTGGTATCGCCTCTAGCGCCAGACAGATGCGCTCTAGTATGCTTGAGGTAATCCAGCAGGATTATATCCGTACCGCATGGGCCAAAGGGTTAAGCGAAAGAGAAGTGATCCAGAAACATGCGCTGAAAAACAGTCTTCTGCCGGTGATAACAATCATGGGTTTTCAGCTTAGAATGATTTTTGGTGGTTCAGTCATCGTTGAGACCATCTTTGCCATACCCGGTATGGGCAGCCTTTTGGTGAGCAGTATCTTTGGTCAAGACTATGTGGTGGTTCAGGCCGTCACATTGGTGATTGCCATCATCGTTCTTTTGGTCAACGTAGTAGTTGATATTTCTTATGGTTTATTAGATCCCAGAATTCGTTACGATTAGGACGGTGATTGTATGATAAACAAGCAGACAACAGAAGAAGTTGTATTTACGGAAGCTCCCCCTCAGGTCAGTGAGTGGCGTAGGTTACGCAGAGTTTTTTTGGGCCGTACCTCCGTGGCGGTTGGTGCCGCGATTATGGTGCTGGTCTTACTGACAGCCTTATTTGCCCCGCTTTTAGCGCCTCATGATCCTTATCTGGTGGGAACCACCTCGCCGTTGGCTCAACCTAGTCGGGAACATCTGCTGGGCAGTGACACGCTAGGCCGTGATACTCTAAGCCGCTTAATATACGGCTCGAGGACAGCTCTTATGGTGGGTTTCGTGACAGTGACCATCGCTGCCGTGATCGGCGTAACCCTAGGTCTGATCGCTGGATACCTAGGTGGTATCCCTTATACGTTAATAATGAGGATAATAGACACGATTATGTGTTTTCCTATGCTATTGCTGGCCCTGGTTATTGCCGCTATTTTGGGCGGAGGTCTTCAGAATGTAATTATTGCTCTGAGTTTTGCCATGATCCCCGGCTATGCCCGGGTTACCTGTGCCATGACTCTCAGTGTCAGAGAAAACGATTATGTAATAGCCTCTCAATTAATGGGAGCATCCGATGGTTATACCGTCATCCGCCATATTCTGCCCAATATCATGCAGCCTCTATTGGTAATGGTAACGATGCAATTGGGCTCTTTAATTTTGGCGGAAGCATCCTTAAGTTTTCTTGGGATTGGTATTGAACCACCCGGTGCTGCTTGGGGAGCGATGGTGAGTGATGGGTACCGCTATCTCTTAAAAAGCCCCATCCTATCCTTTGCTCCAGGTGTAGCCATCATGCTGACAGTCTTTGCTTTTAATATGGTGGGGGACGGCCTGCGGGATGCCCTAGATCCGAGGCTGAGGGGCCTACTTTAAAACGAAAGGAGAAGATTCATGGCTGAAATTTTGCAAGTAAATAATCTCGTCACTCAGTTTAACACGGAAGCTGGCCTGGTAAAGGCCGTAGACGGACTCTCCTTTCATATTAAGGAGCAGGAGATCATTAGCATTGTGGGCGAGAGCGGTTGTGGTAAATCGGTCAGCTGTCTGTCGGTGATGCAACTCGTCCGGCCCCCGGGTAAAATTGTGGAGGGTGAAGTATTATTTCAGGATAAAAATTTGTTGGAATACGAAGCAAATGATAGTGAAATGCGGGCGATTCGCGGTGCAGATATCGCCATGATTTTTCAGGAACCTATGACTTCTCTAAATCCGGTACTGACCATCGGACATCAGTTAAGCGAAATGCTTATTAAACACGAAAATTTTAGTAAGGAAGATGCCCTGAAACGAGTGGTGGAACTGATGGAATTGGTGGGAATTCCCGACGCGGAAAACCGGGTCAATGCGTACCCGCATCAGTTTAGTGGCGGTATGCGCCAGCGGGTGATGATTGCCATGGCCCTTTCCTGCAACCCGAAAGTTCTCATCGCTGATGAGCCCACCACAGCTCTAGATGTAACCACTCAGGCACAGCTCTTAAAATTGATGACAGATCTGGTACAGCGTCTTCACACATCGTTGATCATCGTCACACATAATCTAGGCTTGGTTGCCCGCTATGCAGAGCGCATTTACGTAATGTATGCTGGCCGTGTGATCGAATCGGGGACAACCAAAGAAATTTTTGCCAATCCGCGTCACCCATATACATTAGGCCTCTTGCGCTGTGTGCCGCGACTTGACGATGAAGAAGGACGAAAACTGGAGCCCATCGACGGTCTTCCTCCCAATCTGATCAATATGCCACCCACGTGTGCTTTTATGCCGCGTTGCTCACGTAAGCAGGATGTCTGTCGCCGTGAACCCTGGCCGGCTCTGGAAGAGGTAAGCGAGGGCCATTTTGTCAGTTGCTATGTAAAATCCCAGGAGAAAGCCAGGTGATCGGAATGACAGAACAAGTTATATTGCAGGTCAAAGATCTTAAACTGCATTTTCCTGTGACCAAAGGCTTGTTACGCAAAAAAGTCGCCGATGTGAAGGCGGTGGATGGGGTTACGTTTGATTTGATTAAAAACGAAACACTGGGACTGGTGGGTGAAAGCGGTTGCGGAAAAACAACCATCGGGCGCTGTATCCTGAGACATTACCAGCCGACGTCCGGACAGATTATCTTTGATGGTGAGGACATCACCAAGACCAGTCGGAATGACCTGAGAAAAACCCGTAAAAAAATGGCTATAATTTTCCAGGATCCCTACAGCTCAATGAATCCCCGCACAAGCGCTGGCACTATCGTGGCGGAACCTATGCGTATCCATAAAATGTATAATAGTAATGCAGAGTATAACAACCGGGTGATTGAGCTTTTCAAAATGGTGGGTCTCGATCCCAGTATGATAGGTCGTTACCCTCATGAATTTAGCGGCGGTCAGCGACAGCGGATTGTTGTGGCCCGTGCCCTTGCCTGCGAACCAGATTTGATCGTCTGCGATGAACCGATTTCCGCCCTGGATGTTAGCATCCAAGCTCAGATCATCAATCTGCTCAAAGAACTGCAGCAAAGTATTGACGGGTTAAGCTATTTATTTATTGCTCATGATCTGTCCGTGGTGCGCCATGTAAGTGATCGCGTGGCTGTGATGTATTTGGGTCGCATAGTAGAAATCACACGATCTCACGCACTGTATAAAAATCCATTGCACCCGTATACACGTTCTCTGCTTTCTGCCATTCCCATACCGGATCCCTTCGTGGAGGAAATGAGAGAGGAAATCATCCTGGAAGGAGAAGTGCCAAGTCCCCTAAATCCACCTGCAGGATGCTCGTTTCATCCGCGCTGTTTTATGGCAACCCCCGATTGTGCAAAAGGTGTACCCCCGTTGCGTGATGTGGGGGATGACCATAAAGTAGCCTGCTTTCGGGTTTAATTTGTTCAAGTAGCGCATGGCAGAGATCCAAAAGAAACAGTGTGATAAGAGCTCGTTGTATCCATAGGCTCACGGTACCAAACGGAAAGGAGGAGTTGCGTGAGATCCCCCTTGAAGGAGAAGAACCTTGCCGTACTGAAAAATTAGAGGAAAAGTTACAAGAGGAGGTTGAATATTGTTAATGAAAAGATTAGTGTCAACAAAGAAAAGTAGACTGTTTGTTTTATTAGCTCTGTTGTTGGTGGTTATGCTGGTTATGGTCGCCTGCGGTTCACCGAATTCGGAAAACAATGATCCAGTTGCTGACCCTGAAGACGGACCCCGTCTTGGTGGTACGCTGCGGGCAATTAGGACCTCTCCCCCCGCTGTTCTGGGCTACCCTCCGGAAATGACATCTGGAGATGATTTGGCCAGCCTCCCCGCGTTGGAGCCTCTTCTAGATTTTGCAGACCTTGAAGATGGCTCTGCTGGCTGGGGCGCTATTCTGGCCAAAGACTGGGAGACAGATGTGGAGAACAAAGCAGTCATATTCTATTTGCAGGAAGGAGTTCAGTTCCACGATGGGACACCCTTCAACGCGGAGGCGGTGAGGTGGAACTTCCAGTTACAACTTGATAACAATACTCTCGCTGCTGGAAGCCTAGTAGATAGAATGGAAGTCATCGACGAACATACCATCAAGATTTATGCAACGGCGATTGACAATTTATTGTGGCAGAACTGGGGTCGGCACCGCATGATTTCTCCTACAGCGTTTGAAGAGGCTGGCGAGGGGGACATTGAAAAGAGCATTGAGTGGGCCCGTATGAACCCCGTTGGCACCGGTCCTTTCAAACTGCTCAACTATGAACGCGACGTCGTTATCCAATACGAGCGGAACGACAACTACTGGCGGGAAGGGTATCCGTATCTTGACGCCGTCGAGCTGCGCATTATCCCTGATCCCTCTACAGCGTCCATGTTAATGGAAGCGGAGCAGGCTGATTATTGGCTTAATCCTGGAGTTTTAGAACATGCTAGACTGGTTGAAAACTTAGGGTTCGTTGAGCACCGCTCCGATTGGGGGATGGTCTGGGCGTTGCATGTTGACTCCGCAAATCCCGATTCACCCCTTGCGGACATACGGGTGCGTGCAGCGGTGGAGCATGCCCTTGACCGTGAAGCAATTGCAGAGATGGTAGGACACGGTTACCACATCCCTATGACGCAGTTTTCTCCCCCATACGAGTTAGGGTACGATCCTGACTATTACCCCCGTCCATTCGACACGCAGAAAGCCAAAGATCTATTAACTGAAGCAGGGTATCCCAATGGGTTTACCGTTACTATTATGACTTCGTCAACCGCTATGAACCGTGATACACTCACCGCAATCCAGGGGTACCTGGCGGCAGTGGGGATCACAGTTGAGCTGGATATTGCGGACTCAGCTCGTTACTCTGCCTTAGTTTTCCGGGATGGTTTTGAGGGAATGGCTTTGGCCGCACATGGTGCAGACTCTACTGGTCGTAGTCTTATTACCCACTGGGGTCCGGCACCAAGGACCTTTAGGTCTAACGCCTATGTAAAATCCCCTGAATACTTAGCCGCTTGTGAAAAGATGTTAACAAGCTATGATAGACAGGAGTTTATCGAAGCAACGGGTGAGGCCTATAGGAAGGCGAGTGAGGATGCACTGGCGATCCCTGTGATGGGTAACTATTCGCTTTATACAGCACAGCCTTACGTGAAAACTGAAACTACCGCCGCCTTCATGTGGACTTCCTTTTACGACTTCTGGTTAGAAAACGAGTAAGATATTATGGGAAAAGGACATTTCCCGTGTAGTTGGTAAGGTTGATACCTCCAAAATGTGGACTAGATGCAGATGATTCAATGATTTTGTGGAGGCGGTTTTCCAGACAAGCAAAAATCGCCTCCACTTTTCTTTTGGGGGGAGGTTAATGATGAAGTGCGCAATCTTCACCACTTGCTGGCAACGCACAAGCTTCCGGGAGTGCGGCAAACGGTTCCGGCCTATAGCTCGCTTTTAATCTACTTTAATCCGTTGTTGCTTACACATGAGCAACTAATACTACAGATCACTAAATTACAGCAAACAGCCCAAACCGTTTCCCAACCTGCGGCTGTTCTTTTCCATATCCCTGTACTCTATGGGGGGGAGTTCGGTCCCGACTTATCCTATGTGGCAGCGCATACTGGTTTATGTGAGGAAGAAGTAATCGCGCTCCATAGTGCGGCAAAGTACCGAGTTTATATGCTTGGTTTCACACCTGGGTTTGGTTACCTAGGAGGATTGGACCCCCGTCTGGCAACACCGCGATTGGAAAATCCTCGGCTGAAGATCGCAGCTGGTTCCGTGGGCATTGCGGGCGAGCAAACGGGAGTATA
>JANKMV010000103.1:0-5739 GCA_024650095.1 Bacillota bacterium
TTGCAGTAATTACACTGCTTATTGTTTCTACACTTACATTTTTTTTGATGTTTTTAGTCCCGGGCGGCCCCTTTTTGGCTGAGAAAGCGCCTTCTGCAGCAACGCTGGCAGCATTAGAAGCAAAATATGGCTTGGACCAACCGGTGATTACACAATATAAAAATTATATGATACGGCTGGTATCTGGTGATTTGGGAACCTCACTAAAACAACGTGGTCGCGAAGTGAATGATATTATTTTTACTAGATTACCCGTTTCTGCAAGAATTGGTGGCATGTCCATATCCATTGCGCTTTTCGTTGGTGTTATCCTTGGCTCCGTAGCAGCATTAAATCGGGGGAAGAGGCTAGATAACATCATCATTTTTTTTGCAACCTGCGGAATTGCAGTTCCTAGTTTTGTTGTTTGTACGGTCTTGATGTTCTTTTTAGGGGTGAGGCTGAACCTCCTGCCTACCTTTGGGCTTGCGGGACCCCTTAATTATGTGATGCCAGTGATAGCACTCTCATTTTACCCTATGGCCTATATCTCACGGTTGATGCGTTCTTGTATGCTTGATGTTTTAGGTCAAGACTATATGCGTACTGCCAGAGCCAAAGGTTTGTCTCAACGAAAGGCTTTGTTTAAACATGCACTTCGCAACGCTATTTTGCCTGTGGTGACCTACTTAGGTCCCTTACTTGCATATACATTGACCGGTAGCTTTATTGTTGAGAGGATATTTACGATTCCCGGACTTGGCGATTCTTTCATTAGTTCTATTACGGGACGAGATTATCCGTTAATTATGGGCACAACCATATTTCTTGCGTTCCTTATTGTCACCATGAACGTGGTCGTTGATATCGTATACAAATTAGTAGATCCACGTATTAACCTAAGATAGGCGGTGCATAAAGAATGAATCAGAAAATGCCTGTAACGTTTCATCTTGATCATGAGAAACGAGTACCTGAAGCTTTCCAACTGAATGCAGAAGATTTTGTACCGGCTACCGATATAGAAAAGCAAGAGCTTGCTACCATGCGGGAGAGCGTTAGTTATTGGAAAGATGGCATCATGCGTTTTAAGAAAAATAAGATTGCCATGGTTAGTTTGCTTGTCGTTATCTTTATGATGATTTTTGCCTTTATACTTCCATATTTCTATCCATATCGTTATGAACACCAAATTCGTGGCAGTGAAAACTTATCACCCATGGAGTACTCGCAAACAGAATTAGATGCAAAAGCTGCTGGAGAAAGCGTGTTCCCACATTTTTTCGGCACAGACTCGTTGGGCCGGGACCTAATGGTTCGCGTTATGAAAGGCAGTAGTATTTCCATCCTTGTTGGCCTTGTTGCTTCTACTATTATTTTGTTAATAGGCTCGACCTATGGTGCCATAGCCGGCTACTTTGGGGGATGGGCTGACACCATCATGATGCGGATAATTGATATTATTTATACGGTGCCAGATATCCTTATTATCATTTTGCTCTCTGTCACACTAAAGTTTCCCCTACAGAATCTTGCGCTTAGATCTGGTTTTGGCTGGATTAGCACAGTGGGTGTAGGGCTAATTAGTATTTTTATTGTTTTCTCTTTATTATATTGGGTGGGTATGGCACGGATTGTTCGTGGTCAAGTGCTCGCACTAAAAGAACTGGAATATGTCACCGCGGCCAGGGCGCTTGGTGCTAATCATGGTAGGATTATCCGTAAGCATTTATTGACAAATTGTATAGGTACGCTCATTGTTACCACCACATTGCAAATTCCGGCTTCAATTTTTACGGAAAGCTTTTTAAGTTTTTTAGGCCTTGGTGTTTCTGCTCCCATGCCTTCATTAGGGTCGCTGGCAGCACAGGCAATCGGCGGTATCAACTCTTATCCTCATCGTTTGTTTGTTCCCGCAGTTATGATTAGTGTTATCATCTTAGCCTTCAATCTACTTGGCGATGGTCTGCGGGATGCTTTTGATCCCAAGCTTAAAAATTAAGGAGGGCAACTATCATGAGTCAGAATCTAGTTGATATAAAAAATTTAAAGCTCTCCTTCTTTACGGCGGCGGGCGAAGTAAAGGCTCTAAACGATGTTAGCATTCAGATGAAGCAAGGTGATGTATTGGGAATTGTGGGTGAGTCGGGTAGTGGTAAATCTGTTACTGCTTATTCGCTGATGGGATTAGTTCCACATCCTGGAAAAATCATCGGTGGATCCATTGCCTTTGATGGTCACTATATCAATGAAATGAGTGAAAAAGAGTTACGTATCCTACGTGGTAATAAGCTTAGCATCATTTTTCAGGATCCCATGACTTCACTTAACCCAGTTTATACCATCGGCAACCAAATTGAAGAAGTTATTCTCTTACATGCAACAAAGAGTAAAAAAATCGCATCAAAGCGGGCGCTAGACCTCTTAAATCTAGTGGGTATTAATGAACCTCGCAGGCGTTTAAAGCAATATCCACATGAATTATCAGGTGGTATGCGCCAACGGGTCATGATCGCCATTGCTTTAGCCTGTGAGCCAAAGCTGCTCATTGCGGATGAACCTACAACGGCTCTTGATGTAACTATTCAAGCACAAATATTAGAACTGATGGGTGAGCTACGGAAAAAGATCGGCATGTCTATTATCATGATTACTCATGATTTAGGTGTCGTTGCCAATATGTGTGAAAAAATTGCTGTGATGTATGCTGGCAAGATTGTTGAATACGGTACAGCTGATGAGATATTTTATAATCCTAAACACGAGTATACGAAAGGGCTACTATTGAGTATCCCTAAAATTAGTGCTACTAAACATGAAAAACTGATCCCAATTGACGGCACTCCGGTAGATATGTTAATGCCTCCCAAGGGTTGCCCGTTTGCACCTCGTTGTGCAAGTTGTATGAAGATATGTTTAAAAGAGATGCCACCATATACCGATATTAATGAGGACCATTATAGCGCCTGTTGGTTATTACAGAAGGCAGCATACGATACTATCACAAATGGGGTAGCGCGATGAGCAAGCTGATAGAAGTAAAAAATTTAAAGCAGTATTTCCCTGCAGCCAGTAATTCACTTTTTAATAAGCGATTTCTCAAGGCTGTTGATGACGTTTCCTTTTCTATAAATAGAGGTGAAACGTTAGGCTTGGTTGGTGAATCGGGTTGCGGCAAAACCACAACGGGCAAATCAATTGTGCGCTTGCATGAGCCCACATCAGGTAGCATTCACTATGATGGTAAGGATATAACAAACGTTAATATGTTACCATATCGTCGCAAAATGCAAATTGTCTTTCAGGATCCATATGCATCTTTGAATCCACGCATGGCGGTCTCCGATATTGTGGGCGAGGCCATTGATATTCATAAATTAGCTTCCAATAATAAAGATCGAAAAGCTAAAATTATCAGCATGCTTGAACGTGTTGGACTAAATTCCGAGCATGCTAATCGTTTTCCACATGAGTTTTCAGGCGGGCAGCGACAACGTATTGGTATTGCACGTTCATTAGCGGTTGACCCGGAATTTATTGTTTGCGATGAACCGGTTTCTGCTTTAGATGTTTCCATCCAAGCACAAATTATTAATATGTTCGAAGAGTTACAGGAGGACTTAGGGCTGACGTATCTCTTTATCGCTCACGATCTTTCCGTCGTCAAGCACATTTCCAACCGAATTGGTGTGATGTATCTAGGGAAACTGGTGGAGCTTGCTGAAAGCTATGAGCTGACGTTTCATAGTCTGCATCCGTACACAAAATCTCTCATCTCATCCATACCCGAGCCTGATCCCAAAAAGAGTCGGCTACAACAACGCATTATGCTAGAGGGCGACGTACCGAGCCCCTTAAATCCACCTTCTGGCTGTCACTTTCGGACGCGCTGTCAATATGCAACAAAAATTTGTGCTGAACAAGAGCCTACCTTTACTGAAATTTCGAGCGGACATTTTGTTGCTTGTCATCATTGCTGTGACTAATCGTCTTATTTTATGAGATTTGGGCTGTCTTTACGAAGTCTAAATATAGAAAAAAGAGGAGGAAGAAAGAGAATGAAAAAATTATCATTATTACTGGTACTCATGATGCTAGTAGGCGGCGTCCTCGCCGGCTGCGGTGGCAACAACAATGAGACCCCGGGTGGAGACACAGAAGAGCCCGTTGTTCTCACTGTTCATGTTGGCCCAAACCCTGACACCATCGATCCCGCATTAAACTCTGCTGTTGATGGCGCTACCCTAGTTATTCATGCGTTTGAGGGGCTTTATACCCTTGACAAAGACGGCGTACCTATTCCTGGTCAAGCCTCAGGGGTAGAAATTAGTGAAGATCTTCTGACCTATACCTTCACCCTTCGCGATGATTTAAAATGGAGTGATGGCACACCCATTACTGCCGAAGACTTCATTTATTCCTGGAACAGAGCCATTGCACCTGAAACTGCTGCTGACTATGGCTACATGTTCGAATCCATCAAAGGATTTGAAGACGGTGAGTTAGATGTTACTGCGCCTGACGACAAGACCCTTGTGGTTAACCTCGTTGCTGTAACTCCTTACTTCCTTGAATTAACTGCTTTTCCAACATTTAGCCCAGTTCAAAAAGCCACCATCGATGCTAATGGCGAGCAATGGGCACTCAATCCCGAGTTCTACATTGGAAATGGCCCCTACAA
Source organism: Bacillota bacterium (assembly GCA_024650095.1). Classification (GTDB taxonomy): domain Bacteria; phylum Bacillota; class Dethiobacteria; order Dethiobacterales; family Dethiobacteraceae; genus JANKMV01. Next base: position 4,661 of record JANKMV010000103.1, read on the forward strand.
ATTAACTGAATGGGTACCATCCTCCCATATGGTGTATGAGAAAAATGAAGAATATTGGAACGTTGCTGAGCTTGGCCCAGATTCCATTAAGTTTATTCTGATGGATGATGATAATGCTATCTTAGCTGCTTACGAAACAGGTGAAATCCTCTTTGCCGATTCCATGCCTAATGATGAAATTGACGCCTGGAGAGATAAGAGTGATTTCTATCTTGCCGGTCAATTGGGAACGTACTACGTTAGCTTTAATACTCAAAAAGCACCATTTGATAACCCCCTAGTGCGTGAGGCCTTCAATTTGGCCATCGATCGCGAATACATCTGTGTTGAAATTGGTAAATCCGGTCAAGAGCCAGCAGGCGCTTTCGTACCCACAGGTTTAACCGATGCCGATCCCACTAAGGAATTCCGCGATGTTGGCGGCAACTACTACGATCCCACCGCAGCTGGCTTTGAAGCGAACCTTGCCAGGGCTAAGGAACTAATGACCGAAGCCGGATATGAAAATGGTGAAGGTTTCCCCGTTGTTGAGTATCTCTACAACGAGAGCACTGGTCATCAACTCATAGGTGAAGCACTACAAGGTATGTGGAAAGAACTTGGTGTGGACGTAACATTAACATCGCAGGAATGGAGCACTTTCCTCAATACTCGTAAAAACGGCGAATATGAAATTGCACGTAACGGTTGGTTAGGCGATTACAATGACCCCATTTCCTTCTTGGATATGTGGATTACGGGTAGCGGTAACAATGATGCCCAATGGTCAAACGCTGAATATGATCAACTCATTGCTGACGTGAAGAAATCCAATGATTCTGCAGAACGCATGGAAAAAATGCATGCTGCTGAAGATATCATTTTTGAGGAAGCTATGTTGGCACCGATTTACTACTACGTGGATCTCTATCTCATGAATGATAAACTGCAAAACGCATATGCTTCCCCACTAGGTTATAAATACTTCATGTTCGCATCCATCACTGAATAGTAATGTAAAGTAAAATGAGAGGCTGAGTTCATCAGTCTCTCATTTTTTTTACTATTAATGGCAGTAGCCGCTTGCAGTAGCAAGCGGC
>JANKMV010000103.1:5749-7229 GCA_024650095.1 Bacillota bacterium
AGAACAATAGAATGTAGGGAACGGTCTTGACCGTTTCGGTCCCCAGAAAAATAGCAAGAATAGCGGGTGTCTGCGGGCATTCCGGAACGTATAAACTTGTAAGCGCCAAACGGTTAAGACCGTTCCCTACGCTATGAGCGCGATGAGGGGAGGGAGAAAACGATCTTTTTTCTATATTGCCGTGTCATTGATGTTCTAGGGAAGGAAATGGTAGCTTTGCGGCAGAATATAGGATAGGTAGGAGTTGATACCTTATGCAAAAGGTTTTAGTGATCAATCCTGGCTCTACTTCAACTAAAATTGGCCTCTTTACAGAAGATCAATGGCTGTATAAAGAAAATATCGATCATGTAACAGCGGATGCAATAACAAGTGACACACTTAGAGAACAGGCTGCCATACGTTCTGCCGCCATTATCACTTCACTGCAACAGCGGGGCTATAGCATCGAGGATGTAACGGCCATTGTCGTCCGCGGCGGTATCATGCGACCGCTAGCTGGCGGTGTGTATCGTGTTAACGAAGCTATGGTTAATGACCTTACCACTTGCCGCTATGCGTGTCACGCTTCCAATCTGGGAGCAGTGCTGGCTTTCCCGTGGGGGGAAGCGTATGGCATTGGCGTATTTACGGTTGACCCTGTGACCGTTGACGAATTTATTCCAGTGGCACGGTTTTCTGGACTGCGGGGGATTTCTCGTTTAAGCATGTCTCATGCCCTCAATATGAAGGCAATAGCTCATAAAGTAGCGACTCAATTGGCTCAGCGATATGAAGAAATGAATTTGATCGTTGCCCACCTAGGTAGCGGTATTTCTGTCTCTGCTCATCAGAATGGACGCATGATTGACGTTAATAATGCTAACAATGAAGGACCGTTTTCATTAGAGAGGACGGGGACACTACCTGCAATGGCAATGATTGAACTCTGTTTTCGGCAAGGGTTATGTGAGTCGGAAGTTAAAAGCTTGATTACATCGCTCGGAGGTGTTTTTTCCTATTTAGGGACAAAGGATTTTAGAGCCGTCATTGCCGCTGTTGTTGCTGGAGACAAGCTGGCACTGCAAGTTGTGGATGCCATGGCTTATCAAGTGGCAAAGGAAATAGGGGGTATGGCTACCGTTCTCTGCGGCGATGTGGATCGAATTGTGTTGACCGGGGGGATGGCCTATGCGGACATTTTTGTCAAAAAGATAGTAGCGCGCATTTGCTCCCTTGCTCCGGTGATTGTTTTACCTGGAGAAGAAGAATTAGAAGCATTGGCTGCAGGTGTACAACGAGTGCTCCGTGGTGAAGAAGAAGTTAAAACCTACGAGCAAGAGCCGATTACGCAGGAGGGTTGTCAGTGAGTTTTGAAAACTATCACCAGGTTATTGCGGCGCTAAAAGAATATAAACGTGGCCGTATGTGCATTGCGGCGGCAGCGGATGAAACTGTGCTACAGGCGGTACGGGAAGCAAGAAAAGAAGAGTTAGTGGAT
>JANKMV010000104.1:0-1999 GCA_024650095.1 Bacillota bacterium
AAATGATGTAGAAAATAAATTACTGGAATTGTTAGCAAGCTAAAAAGAAGGGGGCAACAAGATGTTAGAAGGAAAAAAACTGATTATTTTGGGAGACAGAGACGGAATTCCCGCTCCCACCATTGAGCAGTGTTTGGCTTCTAGTGGCGCAGACGTAGTATTTACGTCCACGGAATGTTACGTCTGAACTGCAGCAGGAGCGATGGACCTTGAGAATCAGAAAAAGGTAAAAGAAGTGACCGAGAAATACGGCAGTGAAAATGTTTTGGTGATCCTAGGTGGAGCCGAAGCAGAAGCCAGCGGCCTTGCTGCTGAAACCGTATCTACCGGTGACCCTACCTTTGCAGGTCCATTGGCCGGAGTCCAGTTAGGACTCAAGGCATATCATATTTTTGAACTAAAGGATCAGATTGACCCCAGTGCATATGAAGAGCATATCAGCATGATGGAAATGGTGTTGGATGTTGAAAAAATCATAGCAGAAGTTAAAGCGTACCGAAACGAATAACGGTTGCTAGTGTTTAAGGGTAGCGGCAATAGTGCTGTTACCCTTTATCATAAAGGAGGTGGCATTATGACTTTCCCAGTAGTAAAAGGAGTAAGCTATGCTCTAATTCATGCGCCGCAGATGCTTTTGCACCAGGGTACGACTCAAACTATGCTAAAAAGACAGGATCCCAATCATGAGCATCTGCAAAAAGTTTCACGCTGTTTACGTAGTTTTGAGGATGTGGTTGCTTATCCCCCTAACCAGGCCTTTATCGGCAATCTTTCAGTAGAGGAGCTAGATCATATCCCCAGACCCTGGTATAAACAGGCTGTTAACTCCGACCAGAGTGAAGGCAGATATGGCGCTATTTTAGCAGAAGATGAATTGCTTGGCTTGGTAAAGGCAGCGGATGTTTTTAGTTTGGTTGTGTTAGAAGATAGTTTTCAGCATAGTGTGCACGAAAAGCTAAAAGGAAACGTTAACTTATGTGGTCTTGCTGCGCTGAATAAATTGGCGACAAGTGCTGCGTCAGCCGCAGAGATCAATAACTTTGTTACCCAGCACGGTGCAGAACCTTTGTATTTTCAGGGGGACTTAGTCGGCTGTGTTAAAAAGGCTCATGAGTTTGATCATGCCCTCTCCAGCACGACAATGTTAGAGAATCTGGTCTCCAAGGCAACAGCTGCTTTTGCCTTGCAGCTGTTGTTTAGTTTAGCCGAAATTAAGGCGGAAGATTTGGATTACATTATAGAGGCTTCGGAAGAATCCTGTGGTGATATGAACCAACGCGGTGGCGGTAGTTTTGCCAAAGCCATTGGTGAAATGTGTGGCTGTGTCAACGCGACAGGTTCAGATACGCGTAGTTTTTGTGCAGCTCCTGTTCACGCCATTATTAAAGGTGCGGCTTTAGTTAAGGCCGGCGTGTATAATAATGTAGTGGTGGTTGCCGGCGGCTCAGTCGCCAAACTTGGTATGAACTCCCGGGAGCATATGAAGAAGGAAATACCTGTTTTGGAGGATATGTTGGGAGCATTTGCAGTTCTTATCTCAAAGAATGACGGCATTAATCCGGTGATCAGAACAGATAATATTGGACGACTCAAAATAGGGTCAGGATCTTCACCGCAAGCGACGATGGGAGCTTTGGTGATGGATCCTTTGGCTAAGCTAGGGTACTCTATTGCGGATGTGGATCGATTTGCAGGAGAAATGCATAATCCGGATATCACTGAACCTGCAGGAGCGGGTAATGTTCCGCTAGCTAATTATAAAATGATTGCCGCTTTAGGCGTACAGCGTGGTGAGTTTAGCCGGGAGAGTTTAATGGAACAGGTGAATAGATTTGGTGTGACCGGCTTTGCACCAACGCAAGGTCATATTCCATCGGGTATCCCCTTTATTGGCCACTGTCGTGAGATGCTTTTGTCTCAAAAGATTGAAAGAGGAATGATTATTGGTAAAGGAAGCTTGTTTTTAGGGCGCCTTACCAACCTTTTTGACGGAGTATCC
>JANKMV010000104.1:2010-7206 GCA_024650095.1 Bacillota bacterium
ATGTTAGAAAAGAATCCAGGGTTGGCAGAAGAGAGAGAATGGTCAGGTGAAAATGAAATCAGAAAAAGTCTAGCCAAGATTATGCGTGAGTTCGCCGACGCCCTCAGGAGTGAACAGGGGGGGGAAGACAGGTGATGGAGGAAGAGACTAAGAATGTCCTGGTCAGCCTACTAGCAGATGCGGCAGATTACATTGAGTATGGTTATAGCAGCAGCAAAACTAAAATTGGAGTAACTGTATATGGCAGTGAGCATGGTGTAGATGAAATAATTCGTGGAGTCCAACTTGCGCTGTCAAGAGACGCGGATCTGAAGGTAATTTTAATCGGCAGTTCGGGGACAGATAATCTGGATGGAGTACCTGCCAAGCATGATGTAGAGGCACATGCAGTTATGGAAAAGATGCTTGATGCTGGTGAACTGGACGCAGCTGTGACGATGCATTACAGTTTTCCGTTAGGTACTGCTACAATTGGCAGGGTCGTAACTCCGGCCAAGGGTAAGGAGATGTTTATTACTACAACCACGGGAACCGCAGATACTGATAGAGTAAAAGCATTAATAAAAAATGCCATTTATGGTATTGCAACAGCTAAGGCTTGTGGCCGCAAGGATCCCACTGTGGGAATCTTAAATCTGGACGGAGCTTCGCAGGCAGAAAAAAGTTTGCAGCAGTTACAGCGCGGAGGATATCCCTTCACTTTTGCCCAGTCCGATCGTGCTGATGGGGGGACACTGATGCGCGGTAATGACCTTCTGCAGGGTATAGCAGATGTTATGGTAACTGATAGCCTTACTGGGAATGTGCTGATGAAGATGCTTTCTGCTTTTAATACGGGCGGTAGCTATGAGGCACTGGGTTACGGCTATGGTCCAGGGCTAAGTCAAGATGTTGAGAAAATCATATGTATAGTATCTCGAGCTTCAGGTGCTCCGGTAATTGCTGGTGCAATTGAGTATGCCGCGCGTAGTGTGCGAGGTAATCTGTTGGCGCTGGTTAAGGAGGAATTTGCAGCTGCCAGCAAGGCAGGCTTGCAGGATATACTTAGCGCAATTAAAGTAAATACGAGACAGGAAACTGAAGAAATCGTGCCTCCTCCCCTTAAAGCAGTTACTGGAGAAATAATAGGCATTGATATTCTGGAAATTGAAAGTGCAGTTGCTTCTTTATGGCAGGAGAAACTATATGCAGAAAGTGGCATGGGCTGTAGCGGACCGGTCATAAAGGTGGCGGAGGAAGATATCGAGGCCGCTGTAGCTATTTTACAAAGCAACAGTTTTATTTAAATTGTCTAGTGTGTAGCTTACTGCCGGTGATAGGAGGAGCATACGTGAAAATACTGGTGATCAATTGCGGTAGTTCATCTATTAAATATAAAGTGTTTACGCTGGCTAGTGAAGATGTTTTGGCCAAAGGTATTGTCGAGCGCATCGGGATGATGGGCTCGCAGCTGACGCATGTCTTGTTAACCGGTCGCAATGTGGAAAAGAAGACCATAATTGAGAAGGATATAAATGACCATCAGGCGGCTTTGGGTCTTATCGTCGGAACTCTGCTAGATCAGGAATACGGAGTATTAACAAGTTTGGGAGATATTAAGGCTGTGGGGCACAGGGTGGTGCATGGTGGTGAAAAGTTTTCCGAAGCGGTAATGGTGGATGATCACGTGATTAAGTCTTTACGTGCATGCTCAGATATGGCTCCGTTACATAATCCGCCTAATCTGCTGGGGATATCTGCTACTCAAGAATATTTTCCCTGGGCACGTCAGATTGCTGTTTTTGATACAGCATTTCATCAGAAAATGCCGCAAAAAGCGTATCTGTATGGTCTACCTTACCGTATATACCAGGAGTATGGAGTACGCCGGTATGGATTTCATGGCACGTCTCATCAATATGTAGCAGAAAGAGCAGCTGTTTTACTGGGACAAGCTCTGGGGGATCTGAAAATTATAACCTGCCACCTGGGAAATGGTGCAAGCATTGCTGCAGTTAAGAACGGTATTGCTGTAGATACTTCCATGGGCTTTACTCCACTGGAAGGCTTAGTTATGGGGACTCGCTCGGGTAATGTGGACCCAGCAATAATCCCTTATCTCATGGAAAAAGAAGGGCTGAGTGTAGAGGAAGTTAATACTCTACTCAATAAAGAGTCGGGTGTATTGGGGCTCTCCGGGCTAAGCAGTGACTTTCGGGACCTGATAATTGCGGAAAAGCAGGGAAATACAAGGGCAGCTATGGCTTTGGATGTCTTCGCTTATAACGTGGTCAAGTATATTGGTGCATATTTTATGATTATGGGAGGGACGGATGCGCTTGTTTTTACTGCTGGGGTAGGGGAAAATTCTCCAGAGATGCGCAATCAAATTTGTAGTTATTTAAAATTTATTGGCGTAGAGATAGACCAGGTCAAAAACAGTGTGAATGGAAAGGAAACAATAATCAGCAATAGCAGGAGTTCCTATAAGGTGTTAATTATTCCTGCAAATGAGGAGTTAATGATTGCGAGGGAAGTTAAAAAACTTCTTTGAAAAAGCCGATCAGGCGATGCGGAAGGCCTATGCCAAGTACTCAGCGCTGGTACAGTCGTATAATGACATTTATTCTTTGTTTGGTTAGTTAAGAAATGGACCTGTGCCAAAACTGCCTTTTATTTAAGGGCAGTTTTTTCTTTGCTGATTAAAAAGTGGGTTATCTTTGTAGTTGAGGGGAGTTATGGTATAATAATATGTTGTATTCAATTATCGTGGGCTCTTGATGAGAAGAGGTGCAAAGATGGCAAGATATGTGTATGGGAAAACGTGGTGGGGCAAAGCGTGGATTAATGCTTTGTCACATATTGATTATAGTAACCGTTTGCCTCGAGGGCGCAAGTATGCCAATGAGGGTGCGGTGTCCAAGGTTGAGATTACTGATGGTTTGGTGATGGCACGTGTGCAGGGTCGAGGCTATGTGCCCTATAGAATTACTATTACGCTAGAACATTTTAGTGAGTTGGAGCTGGAGACGCTAGCGCGTGTCATGGGTGAGCATACGCTGATGACGGCAGAGGTTTCTGCGGGGAAATTGCCTGAGGCTCTGCCAACGTTGCTTGAGCACGAGGGGGTGCCGCTTTTTCCTGACGAATGGCACCAAATTCAAGCTACCTGTTCTTGTCCGGACGGTGCTGATCCTTGTAAGCACGTAGCTGCTGTTTATTATATTTTAGCTAACGAAATAGATAAAGACCCCTTTATTCTGTTTGAATTGCGGGGCGTGACTCGCACGGAGTTACTAAAGCTGATGGGCTTTGGGGACAGTGGGGAGCCTGTGGATCCCTTCATCTCGCTGCACGAAGCCACAAGTGAAGTACAACAACAGGTTGATTTTTCCCTCACTGAGTTAGCAAGCCGTAAAAATGAGGCGGATACCTTATTTACGCTGCTGACGGAAACACCGTTATTTTATAGCGGGGGTAGTTTTAAAAAAACGCTCTATCAGGCGTATCGGGGCTTGGCCACGTATGTTGATCAGATGAGCATTGCAGAAGGAACGGCCATTCGTGAGGAAGCGTTTGTGCGCTTGCTTTGGAACCAAGATGAATTCGCCCATCCGCTAGAACAAATTACAGCTGTACTCTATAATACGGGTCCTACGTTGACTGTAGGTAAAACAGTCAATCGCAGTGTTCCTGTTGTGGAAGATGGCAAGTTGCAACTGAAGCGGATGAAGGGGCAAGCGGTTTCCCTTAAGTATTTGTTGTGGTTATTTCTGCAATCGCCGCTGTTGTTGGAGGGTACTCCTGAAGTTGCCTTTTTAAGTGCCGCGGCATCTGTAGCCTTAGCGCTCGTGCAGACTTCATTGTTTGTGCCGGAGGTTGTAGCCGATGAGGGTGGGCGTTTTGTGGTGCGCTACCGACCCCGTACAGAGGATCGAGAAGTGCGAGCTGTGGTGGATTTGTTGGCGACCATGATGCCTGCTACTTTAGTTTTTCGTGGGCGGGATCAGGCGGTGTTAGTGGGCCGGCAGGGTGTTGAGGCTGTGCTGGCGCTCTATTTTGCCTGTTTAGTCCAAGATGTTGATGAGCTACCGTTGTGGGATAAATTATCTTGGGTCTTTTTTGGCACAGACGTGTATGTGCCGCAACGATTCGAAGAGAACCAGACGGGTAAGGCTGTGTCTGCTTGGTTAGCGCCTTTGTCGGTTACCGCGGGTCGTTTTGTGCCGGTGGTGAGGGTTGAAGTGCCCCTGGGCCGGCAAAAGAAATTTAGAGTTTATCTCGATGTGGAAGATCGGGATAATCCATTATCCACGTTATTACCCTTAGGTGATTTGTTTGCAGAGGAGCGGGTATTTGGCCGCAGTGCAGATGATGTGTTGGCGCAGGTAGCTAGGCAGACGGCGGTGGCGGGTGAATATGTGCCGGAATTAAAGGAGCTCTTGGCCGGTAAAGGGGAGCCCCTAGTCATGGGTGGAGAGCCTTTGGTTCACTTCCTAAGTGAAGGGCAACGTATTTTAGCCATGCTTGGCATTCATATTCTCTTACCCAAACAGTTACGCTCGGTGGTGGCATCAAAATTGGTGTTAGCGGCGAAAAGTAGCCAGCGGGCTGTTACGTATTTATCGTTGGGGGAGATGATGGATTTCTCGTGGGAAGTGGCGCTCGATGATCTCCGCTTAAGTAAAGATGAATTTTTGGCCTTGACTACGGAAGCAGAAGGGGTGGTGCGTTATCGTGATCGCTATCTGCTTTTAGATCCAGCAGAGGTGAATCGTTTGTTGGCACAATTAAAAAAGCCGGCACCCACGTTAAGTGCGGTGCAGGTGCTACGAGCTGGCTTAACCGGAGAAACAGAAGACGCTATCTTTGAAATGGATGACCACTTACAAAGATTAATGGCGGATATACATACGATTGGTGATGTGTCAGAGCCTAGTGGTTTAGAGGCAGTCTTGCGTCCTTACCAGCAACGAGGTTTTCGCTGGTTATATAGAAATTGGGAACGAGGGCTGGGTAGTTGCTTGGCGGATGATATGGGATTGGGTAAAACGGTACAAGTGATTGCTCTGCTTTTGAAAATAAAGGAAGAAGGCCGCCTTACCATGCCCGCATTGGTGGTATGTACCACTACGCTCCTGGGTAATTGGGAGAAGGAGTGTGCTCGTTTTGCACCGCATTTGCGGGTGTCTGTCTGCCATGGGCCTGACCGTAAAC
>JANKMV010000105.1 GCA_024650095.1 Bacillota bacterium
GTGATAGAATAAGTTGACATATATTTAAAGTTTATACCTCTGAATTGTTGTTGCAAGCTAGCTTAATGTTTGCGTAGTTTGTTAACTATACAATAAGAAAGGAGACTACAAGATTAAGTTATGTAGACGCGCTTACGCATACAATCAGGATTGCAGCGTCTGGTTCAGTTAAAGGATAGGCACAACAAGAGTGGCTGCTTACAAAAAATGGTGTTTATTAATGCAGGTACTTACAGTCAAGGTGACTCAAGAGTAAAAATTGTCAGGAGTGAATAAAAATATGAATATAGATAATACGTTACAACAGGAAAGAAATCAGTTGTTTATCGACCTATGTAGCGGTAAACAGCCGACAAGGGTACCAATAACTGTGGGTGTAACTGCTGAAGCTGCTTTAGAAAAGTGTGGTTATTCCCTCTTGCGTGAGTTATACAGTGCGGAAAAAATTTATGAAGCTGCAGAAGAAATGGCTCGCCTTTTTGACAGTGATACAATTCCAACTGGACCTTTCAGTCAAGCTGCAGTATTTCGCTATGTAGATCAAAAATTTATGGTGCCTGGGTCTGATGGATTTTTTCAACATCCAGACATTTCCCCGTTAGAACTCGAGGAGTATCCTGAATTTATTAAAGATCCCTTTGAGTTTATCACCAACAAAATCCAACCGCGTGTCTTTGGTATGTTGCAAGATGACCCAGTTTTTGGCCACGTAAAAATAAAGATAGCACGTGATGTCGTAGCATCAAAATTCGCAGGGATGGGTGCAAAATTAACTGAAAAATATCAACGCGCCAATGTGTTAGCGCCTGGGGCACTTTTATGGGCTCCTTATGATTTTATTGCGGATTATATTCGTAGTTTCTCGAAAATTTCCACTGATATTAAGAGAAAACCACAATGGGTATTAGATGCCTGTGAAGCAGTCCTTGAGTATGAAATTAGGCAAATTAAAAATACACCTCTCAGAGGTGAAATCCCCACCATCGGTTATCCGTTACATATGCCACCTTTTATGCGGCCCAAGGAAGTGGAGAAGTTTTGGTGGCCCACATTTAAAAAATTAATTGTTGCCACACAAGAAGCCGGGTTTTTACCTTCTATTTTTTGTGAAGCTAACTGGGATGCACATCTTGATTTGCTAAACGATCTACCTGGTAGAGTCATTTTAAGCTTTGAAACATCGGACCAAAAGTTAATCGCCCAAAAGGTTTCAACTCGTCATATTTATAGTCATGGCTATCCCGCTGTTCTACTGAAAACAGGAACGAAGCAGCAATGTATTGACGAAGCAAAAAGCACGTTAGATAACCTAGCGGGAGCAGGTAACTATATCTTTAGTCCAAACAAGGCTGCCATTAGAGGTACTGATTTTAAAACAGAAAACCTGCAAGCTGTTATTGAGTTTTTAAAAGATTATGGCAAATATTAATAAGGTATGAAAGGAAGAAAACTATGGAAAATAAGTATGGTAATGTGCTCACAAAAGAAGAGTTGATTGAAAAGTACAATCTATCGGAAGATGATCAAGTATATCTTCTCGATGTATTTATGGATATTGAGAAAGCAATCTTTAAGTATATGTCCGCCCATCTTTAAATAAGACACCAGCAAAAAGGATAATGTAAGAAAACTAAGATTATACCCCTTACTTTTTAAAGGGGTATATTTTTGTGCAGGGATTCGGGATTTGCACAAGAACTAGAAAGATGATACAACGGCATGCTTTAACAACGCTTTGGGCTTCCATTAGGAGGTCAGCGTAAAATATGCTATCATCAACAATAAAGGGGATATTTACTTGAACAATGTTGCGATTCGTAAGGAATATATACGTCGGTCGACATTTTATCGCAAACAGCTGGCGATTAGCAACAAAAAAAGTAGAGGCTTGTCTTCGCTGCGCCTCATTGTCTTTCTGTCTGCTGCGGTAGCTTTATTATATGGAATTTATGCTCCTTGGAAAAGCATCTTCCCGCTTGTCCCTATTTTGCTTGGTGTCTTTATCTATTTAGTGTTACAACACGCACAAGTGCATGTGGAGATAGCTCACCTTAAAAAAATGGTTACAATTAACGATGTGGCTGTGATGCGCGTGGATGGAGCATGGACAACCTTTGCTGACGACGGTGCAGAATACATTGACCATAGCCATCCTTATACTACCGATTTACATATTTTTGGCAAGGGCTCCTTATTTCAATTTATTTCTGTCCCTCTTTCCTTTGGGGGGCAGCAGCGCTTGGTGGAGCTCTTGCGCACACAGCCGATATTTAAGGAGATTGCGCCACGTCAGCAAGCAGTGACCGAGCTGGCTTCGCGACTAGGTTTCAGACAACATATGCAGGCGGCGGCAAGCGATTCCTTTTTTAGAAGCAAAAATCCTACAGGTGTTTTGTCTTGGCTAGAAAAACAGCGACAATTCACTACCCTGCCCCAAGCTTTACTCTACGTACCCGTTGTCACCATCACATTATTTGTCATCGCAAGCTTGGGCTACATCACGTATGCCATCCCACTTATATCGTTAGCCATACAGGCTCTATTAGCACTGTGGGGTGAAAGGTTGGTCTCGCAACGATTTGCGGGGATAGATAAGCCGCTTTCACTATTAAAACGATATGCCCACGTACTAACATTAATAGAGGAGCAAGAGTTTACCAGTGCCATCTTAGCAACACAAAAAAAGAGGCTCTTTGCCGGCATCGTGCCCGCTTCCCGTTTGATCCAACGTTTAGTCCGCATTGTCGAACGAAATGATATTCGCTATAGCAATACGATTATTTATTACCCACTTAATGTTAGTATTTTTTGGGATTTGTGGACGCTACATAAACTTGATGCTTGGCAAAACAGTTGGGGACGTGACGTCCGAGCTTGGTTTGAGGCTGTGGCAGAGATAGAGGCTTTATGCTGCCTATCCGGACTCTGCTATGATAACCCTACCTGGGTGTTTCCACAGATTCGTAATGAAGCGCCCATGATTTGTGCAAAGGACGTTGCTCATCCACTGATTCCCATTGCTGAGCGGATTGGTAATGATCTTTCCATGCCACAACAGGGCAGAGTGCTGATGATAACCGGTTCAAACATGTCCGGCAAAAGCACAATGCTACGTACAGTTGGCATTAACCTCGTGTTGGCGTATGTGGGTGTCCCTGTTTGCGCTCGTGAAATGAGTTGCTCACCCATGAGCATATATTGTAAGATGCAAATTCTGGATAATCTAAACGAACGCATCTCCACTTTCTACGCTGAGTTAAAGCGTATGAAAATGATCATTGATGCGGCCAAAAGCGAAGAGCCACAACTCTTTCTTTTAGATGAGATATTCCGGGGTACCAATTCTCGTGACCGGATTATCGCGACGCGTACTGTCATCCGGCAACTGCATGCGCTAAACACCATTGGTCTTGTAAGCACACATGATCTAGAACTGGGGAGCCTAGCAGATGAGTTCCCCGGCACGATTGTAAACTTCCATTTTACGGATGAAATTAAAGACGGCCACATTACTTTTGACTACAAAATTAAACCCGGCATTTCTAAAACGGCCAACGCAGTTGCCTTAATGAAAATGATCGGCATTGATTGAATCGCGGAAAGTACCATCAAGTGTAGTTGCTGTTACTCATTAATGGTTTCATTTTTCAGTAAGTGAGAATAATAGCTATAAAACGAAGCTGGAGTGATCCGTTTTATGGTCTATTTGCAAATTACAATACGTGTTATTTCCATCTTAGCATTGCTGATGCTGCTCATATTAAAGACTAGTAGAAGGAAGATTGGCGAATTACCTGTATTCGATTTTTTGGCCATCATTATTTTGGGTAGTGTGGTCGGGGCAGATATTGCCGATCCTAAAGTGGCTCATCTACCTACGGCCTATGCGGTAGTGTTGCTTATTGCAATCCAATTTATCGTAAGTCATTTTATTATGAAGAATAGAGTATTCGGTGGTAAGGTAACCTTCGGGCCAACCGTGGTTATTCAAAATGGGCAGTTCGTAAAATCCAATATGAAGCGTCTGCGGTATACCCTTGACGATATTCTCATGCATTTAAGGCAGAAAGATGTTTTTGACGTGAGTGAGGTTGAGTTTGCCATCGTGGAAGATAGCGGTAAAGTTAGTGTGCTGAAAAAGTCTCAATACCAGCCTGTAACAGCTGCAGAAATGAGTTTGCCAACACAATATAAAGGAATGTCCATGCCTCTGATTATAGATGGTAAGGGCCAGAATGAGAATTTACAAAAAATGAATTTAAGTAGGCAATGGCTTCTTAATCAACTCCAAGAGCATGGCATCCACTCGATTGAAGACGTTTTCTACGCCGAAATAAATACACAAGGGAAGCTTTATATATCAAGGGTGGTAGATGCGGGCAATATTACTGACGATTTTACGCTTGTATAGCGTGCTCAATTTGAGCAATAGTAAAAATGAGATATTTAAAACTAAGCCCAGAAGGAGGTTTTTTATGATAAGGCTTGCCAATATCAAATTAGAGATAACGAGTGCGGCATCTGTAGCTGCAGAAAAACAAGCATTACGCGCCGTTATTCTTTCTAAGCTTAAAATCGCTGAAAATGAGCTAAAGAACTTTGAAATATGGAAGAAGTCCATTGATGCAAGAAAAAAAGATAAAATATTTTACATTTACACTATAGATGTTGATGTTGCCAATGAAAAGCGTATCCTGAACAATCATAGTTCCCTTGCACATACGCCAGACCTCTCTGTCGCGGGCGTACAGTTGGGAACTGAAAATATGGCAAACCGTCCAGTGATCATTGGTATGGGACCAGCTGGTCTTTTTGCGGGTTTACAGTTAGCTAAAAGCGGGTATCGGCCCGTCATTCTCGAACGAGGGGAAGACGTGGACTCTAGAACCAAGAAAATACATACTTTTTGGCATAGTAGCCGCTTGGATCCTGAAAGCAATGTACAGTTTGGAGAAGGTGGAGCGGGTACATTCTCTGATGGCAAACTTACTACTTTAATTAATGATCGAAGGTGTCGCACAATCATCGGGGAGCTTATTAGTGCGGGTGCTCCTGCCGAGATACTCTATCAGAGTAAACCCCACATCGGAACAGATTTACTAAAAGCCATTGTTAAAAATGTCAGGCAAGAGATCATTACACATGGGGGAGACGTTCGCTTTAAGGCAAAAGTAACTGACGTTATCGTTAAAGACGGCAAGATAAATGCTCTTGAAATTAATGATGACGAGCAGCTACAGTGTAGCGTGGTTTTAGTGGCAATCGGTCATAGTGCACGTGATACTTTTGCAATGCTGCACCGTAGGGGTATAGCAATGAAGCAGAAGGTTTTTTCCTTAGGAGTTCGTATAGAGCATCCCCAAGAAATCATCAATGCTGCCCAGTATGGGGATGCGCCTGGAGCTTCTGCTTTAGGGGCTGCGGATTATAAGCTCGTCTATCATGCTAAAAGCGGCAGGTCTGCTTATACATTTTGTATGTGTCCCGGTGGCTACGTTGTCGCGGCTGCGTCGGAAGAACAAGGGGTCGTGACAAATGGTATGAGTGAATATAAAAGAGATGCAGCGAATGCGAATTCCGCCCTGCTCGTTGGTGTCTCACCGGCTGACTTTGAAAGTGAGCATCCTTTGGCGGGTATTGAGTATCAAAGAAAATGGGAACGGCTCGCATACCAGTTAGGGGGAGAAAACTACCAAGCACCGGTCCAATTAACGGGAGACTTTCTCGCTGACCGGCTCAGTACGAATTGGGGTAGCGTACGGCCGAGCTATAAGCCTGGCGTTACCTTCGCTCCTTTGAGGCAATGCTTACCTGATTATGTCGTCACAACATTAAAAGAAGCTATCGTGTCCTTTGATGCTAGAATAAAAGGGTTTGCTATGTCAGAGGGTATTTTAACGGGTGTGGAGACAAGAAGTTCTTCCCCTGTGAGAATTACCAGAGATGAACAATTTTTATCCAACATCTACGGGATATATCCCATGGGTGAAGGAGCGGGTTATGCTGGTGGAATTATGTCTTCTGCCGTTGATGGCGTTAAGGTAGCAGAAAAAGTTATGGAGAAATATGCACCATTACACTAGCTAAAAAAAGGAGAAAAAAATGAAGAACTTTAAAATAACGATGCAATATGATGGTGGCCGTTATAAAGGGTGGCAACGACTTGGCCAGGGTGAAAATACCATCCAAGAAAAAGTAGAGAAAGTTTTAGCTGAGTTAGTGGGAAAGACGATAGAAGTGATTGGTGCGAGTAGATCAGAGGCGGGTGTCCATGCACTGGCGCACGTGGCCAACTTTAAGACCAATGCCAACCTTACAGACGCTGACATCAAGAATTATTTATATAAATTCTTACCACAAGATATCAGTATTACTGAGGTTACGTCGGTGCCAGAAAGTTTTCATGCCAGATATAACGCCAAGACAAAAACATATTTGTACAAGATTTGGAATGAGGAATATACGAACCCTTTTATGCGCAAATACAGTATGCATATAGCTCACAAGCTCAATATCTCAAACATGAAAACAGCATGTCAATATTTTATTGGTGAGCATGATATGACCGTTTTTTCCAATGCCAAATCCAAGAAAAAGTCCATGATACGTAAAATAGATGGGGTTGACCTAGAAGAAAGACATGGTTTCATCTATGTTCGAGTACGGAGTAATGAGTTGCTTGATCATATGGTAAGAAAGATTGTGGGGACGCTAATCCAAGTGGGGCTGGGAGAAATTCACGCAAATTATATTCCAAAGATTATGTCTTCAAAAGAGGACAACCCAGTGACTTTTACTGCTGATGTGGGCGGTCTTTATATAGAAAAAATTGATTATTAAGTACTTATATGTAAGAGTTTCTTACCGTTAAGATACATTAGGTAGTAGATAGCCTGAGTTCCATTTAATTTGGACTCAGGTTATTATTGTTGCTAGGAGGATTGTTTGGTATAAATTTCCTTGTCAAGCATTTTTGATTATGTCCCGAAAAGTTAAAAACATTAGCACCAGCGTGAGTTGGTGCTTTCTGTCTGTCTAATACACCATTTCCTGTGAATAGATCATATCCTCAAAAGTTCTGCAGGACTCAGCGATGTGGTGCTTCTGGGTCTTAACGTAGTCTGTAAAGGCCTTTGCTTTCCAAGGGTGACTCATCGGTGGCACGTACCGTTTCTGTGGTTTGGTGACCGTTTGAGG
>JANKMV010000106.1 GCA_024650095.1 Bacillota bacterium
GCCATATTAGTAATAAATTCTTTCAGCTCCCCCAACCGGTTCAGTATTTCCTCATACTCGCTTCTGCTCTCGTAAAGTTCCAATGCCCTTCTGATGTACTCACTCTTATTCGGCGCTCTTTCCAGTGCCCTTTTAGCCTGCTCGGACAAGCCGCTTGTTTTAAACCCTATGGTAGCCATGCAATCAGCTCCTTTGAGCTGTTTTTCTCATACTCAAGCTCTGGGCTGCCAAAAAACCTTGTGCATTGGCATAGCTCGGCTCTTTTACCAGTTCTGCTGTCAGAAGCATTGCCTTCAGATAAGGATAGAGAGCTTTGCCGCCTCCGCCGGCAATTAAGATAACTGAGAGCCTGTCTGTTTCCTGTCCCCATTTCTGTTTAACACCGGCGGCTATTTGTTCCGCCAGCTGCGAATAAACTTGGCTTTCATATGTTTTCAGGTTGTATGCTTTTCCTTTATATTCTAATACTCCGTTGTTCCAGTTTAGTGCCTGTTCCACCCAATGGACAGGGATATTGGCACTGGTAACGGTGTCCGCCATTGCCTTTATTTGTTTTACAGCCATATTCATACCATAATCAAAACCGCCGATCATTTCTTCTCTGGGAGCCAGGCCTTTCTTCCCTCTGGCCATGGCCATAACATCGGTAGTCCGATGACCGATATCTATAACTCCCACAGATTGATTAATAAGATCTAAATCATTTATTCCTCCGTTAGGCGTTAATACAGTAGCGTAATATACACCTGCGCCCTGCGGATATATAATCACATCTTTTACCGCCACCATGGGTCTTACTTGATGGCCTTCAATCTTGACATCCATATCCAGCTCGGCAAGCTCGTTTTTCACTTCGTCTTTTTGGTGTCTGTAAAAAACCATGGGCAAACCTATCGACAGGGAAACCGGAGAGCCGTCACCTAGTAAGGCCAATGCTACAGCAATTAGTGTTTTAAGATTCCTATTCTCAGCAAATTTATCGTCCCAGGCACGAGTTCCGTTGCTGACAAGAGCCGCATCACCTACCAGATATTCGGCAAACCGCTGCCCTTGGGAGTAAAGAGTGACAATATAGTCATCCTGATTACCGCCCACAATTTCTATGCCACCTCCCGCTCTTGGAGCAACCACCGAAGGGAAGCTTACTTTCTTCCCCGCCTCGTTTACCGCCTTTGTGTAACCAAACCCTACATCTACAGCTATTCTCATTCTTCATTACTCCTCTCCAAATTGTTTTCTCTATGTCTTCCATTTTCGGCACTATTGTTTTTTTGCAAACTCTGTTTTCTAGAGCTTATTCTTTTTTGCATTTCAGCCTGTGCTTCACAGAGCTGCCGTTCACGCTCAACAGCTCGCCAGCAGGATTTCCAGACAATATTTACTGTCCGCCCTGTCTGAAGTGTTTTGTTACGCTCTTCCCATCTATCCTGTTTCTCAATCATGTTTAAATCTGCTGCTCCCCTAACTACCAGATTGGCCACTCTTTTTTGCAAGTCTTGATATGCTTTTTCTCTCGCTGCCTTTATTTGCTCCGGTCGGGACGAGTATGTCCTGGCAAGCTGTTCCTGGGCCATTAAATACTTGCTTACTTCTTGCTCAAAACCCGGCCTGCTAAGAGTATAATCAGCTACTTCCAAAGCCCGCTCTTTTACGTTTTGCGGCATAAATTGAAAAGCTGCCTGACCTTTGCCCGGCAACTCCCGTGATAGTGTATATAGTTTTTGTGCCAATTCTTTTTCCCTTATTAATTCCGGCGGCAGGCTGCCGGCCGAAGTTCCGAATACTATTTTTAAATCTGTACTCCCACTATCTGCAACACGTTTTAATTCTTTTACAACTTCTTTGGCTTTTGTCAGACTGCCTTTTGCTTCACTTCTCACCAGCTCCCTCATTGCCGATTTTTCCATCATTACCTTTAGCCGCTCTTCCCTGAATATCTCCCCGGCAAAAGTCTTCTTTATTCCCTGTAGTTCATCAGAGGCAAGCCGACCGGTAGTTCGCTGTGGATTCTTCTCCCAAAATACCACATGAGTATGGGGATGCCCTTTTGCTTCATGAAAAGCTGCGCACCAGTTAAGATTAGTGCGTTCAATACCCATTTTTTCCGCAGCAGTTTTTATCTGACTTTGCAGGACTTTTTCCCATGCTTCACGGTTACAATACCCAAGCCTCACCGCATCATCTTCTCGCAGGGACAGGATCATCCTCCAGACTAAACCATTATGATTTCTTAGTTCTTCCTGCACAAGATCAATGTCCATTTCTTTTTCGGTAGATTCACCAAACAATCCATGACTCCCAGGCCTGGCATTAATATATTCTACATAATCATCTTCAACTTCGACTGACCTATTTTCAGGTTCCAGCTCTCCTTTGTCAGCACCGGGACGGTTTGCAATATAGTCAATGTGTTCCGCGTTTTTGCCCATATTATCTTTAGTGGGTAAATAATACTTAATCTTCATTACAAACGGAGCTTTAGCGGCCATCTACTCCCTCCTTTCTATCTCGTCTATTTCTTCTGCAAAATCCTTTGTGTTCGGAATCCCCCTTTCTCTGACAAAGGCCAAACCCTTCTCCCTTGCCAGTTTAAAAACATGGACCACATCAGACTTACCCAGATCAGCCATAGCCTGAGCCTGCAGGAAAATAGAAATAGCACTGGCATGTGCCGTTTTGGCCGTTATCTTGGCCAAACGGTTTTCTACAGGTTTTAATTTTTCTTCCACTGCCTCTGCTACATACTTTTGAACTATAGCTTTACGTCCTTCCATTTCTTCTACTGCCAAATATTCGCGTAATGCCTGCCGCAAAAAGTCTGAAACTGCTTTGTCCTTTGCCTTGGCTGCAGCAAGAATTTGCTGTTTTTGATCTTTAGTCACCCTAAAATTAACTTCCTCTGTAAAATGCCTGTCAGCACTCACTTTTAACCCTCCCCTCGCTAAGTAATACATGAAGTTCATTGCTATTACTATCTTTGCTCCCGCTTGCATCACAAAAAACAGTGGTTTAACCAACTTGTAACACACCCAACTTACCGTATTTGCCGGCACTGCCGGCAATATGTAAAACCCGCTTATCCTGCACTAGAGAAACACCCAGAACGGTTAAACCCCCATATGCGGTAATCTCGGCATATTACAGGACTTAGGATCCGCAGCTGGAATGAGAAAAAAATTACGATATGTCACCTTAAACCCAAGCAGGTTAAACCCAAAATATACTGATATTTATGGGGTTATCGCAATTTAGCACAAAGCTGGTAAAACATTAGCGCTTAAGTTAAACGGCCAATACGAAAAACCTGCAAGAACCCAGAATATATTGGTCATTGCAGGTTTTACCTTTATCTTTAAACAGCATATTCATTAAATATCTGATTTCGTGAGCACATCTTCTATAGCTACGCAGCTTTCTGCTCCCCGGCCGCTTCCAATATGATTTGAATAACCCTCTCTACATCAGCTAATACACTCATAATTGTCTTCACGACATGCGTCGGCTTATTACCTTTGCAATAACTGCTTATATAATCATAGTTATGCCTCTCATATCCTTCTATACCCTGCAGCTGTAACAATACTGCTGCAGTAGTCTCGGCAACAATCTCCTGCGTTGCATCCTGTCCACCTTTTAATTCTCTAAAGGTTCCATGTACAGCATGAGCAAGCTCATGGTAAAAAGTCTTTGGGTCATGTGTATGCAGTGTTATATCACCGGTTCTTATATGGAAACTGCCCCATGAGCTGTCGTTCCCTGGCTCATATCTCACATCAAAACCCAGCTTTTTGGCCGTTTCCCAAAACGGCGGGTACTCTTTAGGTTCATAATCCGGCCTGACAAGCTCCTCACCTTCTGTATCCTCGTATCGAAATACCGGAATGGGACGAAACCCCTTTATAATGGTCTTATCAATATTTTCTTCCGTCCCTTCATCTTTCTTCTTAATAGTCTTAGTAACCGGCCCCAGAATATGAATAGCCTTAGCCCCCTTCTTAACATAGCGGCCGACTTCATTCCATTGCTTGAAACCTCTTGCATCCATGGTCTCCTGTGCCATCATTAAAATTTGATTGCCCAAGCTCCATTCATCACATGGCCTAATGTCCCCCGCTTCCCGCCTGATCATCGTTCTGGCAATAGCTTCCGGCATCTTCCCTGTCTCAAACATCCCCAGCAACCTGTCCGCAGCTTTCTTAATCTTATCCTTCATCATACAGCCTCCCTTCACTTGTCCGGTGCCCTGCCGCGGCACCGCCTGGCAACAATGAAACATGCGCCTGGGTTCCTGATGTCAAATGAACCGTCTTGCACAGCTACCGCGCCGTACCGGACTGAATCACGGTTATACGTGTTTCAGCTCAGGAGGATAAGAGGCGCGCATTTTACATTAGGTTGGCGTGTGTTACCCTGCCATGGGCGGTTGCCCAAAGAAAGGCTCACCGGACAAGCTTGCCTGCGCGGCTTAAGTAAGGCTACTAAACGAGGCAAATAAAAAAGCCCACACATATAGCCTAGAAAGCATGTGTGAGACTTGGCGAACAGATGTAAAAATCTTTACTCAACTCAAAAGCCGGTTGTGTGCTTCAGCACTCTAGCGGGTTACATTTTCAATTCTTTTTACTCAAAGAATGCTAGTTTATTATCTTTTGTAGAAAAGCAAAACACACAAACAGCAATAAATTACCAAAACTTATCATTATTGCAGGAAAATACTGCTATTTTGTCAAACCTTTAGGTAGTTGACCAAGTAGATATTTTGTCTATAATGCGAATCTGTAATATTTTAAATTAATATAAGTATTTAAGAAGTAGCCAAGATGTTATCGAGCAGATGTATAAAGATTCTGTGTCAACGGAGAGGGTAAAATAATCCCCTAGACCAATAATGGGGTGAAAATATTTGTGAAAATTGGCTAATTTGTATACTAAAAATAGGGCTTTAAATTTTTATATGAAGTCAGGAGAGTAAAATGGAAAAACACCAAACTTTATTAAGTCTTTTAACAAAGGATGTAGATTATGAAGTAAGGGACTTAGTGAGTCGTCGAGTCAGTTATTTTCACAGTAATTTTATGTATCTACTACATGAAAAAAAAGATGAACACATTCTATTCCTTATTAAACAAGGTTGGGACTTGCAAATGATAAATATTGTAAGCGTCTTATCTGCATTCTATCAGATTGTTTTGGGGCCTCTTGTTAGCTCTACCCATTCCGACTCAAAAGTCGGTTTAGGATATAAGGTGCCTATTTCATATGGAACATTATTGAAATTTAATACAGAAAGAAATGTTCAAATACAAGAAGCCCATGAAGCTTTTACCCGTATACTTGAGTCAAAAGAAATCTCTTTTTGGTGGATACAGGCAGCCTCTGCAAACGACTTAGTCTATAGGATGCAAAAAGATATAAAAGAAAAGGAATTCGGTTTATATGAATAGTAGTTGGGTAGATAGTGTTTTATCGATGATGGAGGACTTCGCAAGAGAGTATTCCACAACTTATAGTAAAAAGAAAAGAGAATTAAGTGCCTCATTTGAAATCGGCTGCTTCCTTGCACTAGTTCAATACTATGAACAAAGCGATTGCACAGTAAATATTAAAAACTTGGGTGACGATGGAGAATATAGATACCTTACTACTCCATCAGGAAACCCTAGGAACTTCTCCTATATCGAATTTAAAAAGGGTGACGATGAATTTGAGCTAAGACAGCAGGTAAGAATCCGTTGTTCACATATTGATAATGACATAGCATTCACTCCAGATATTGTAATACTAAAAAAAGACACCGAAATTCAGGCTATAAAAGATTCTGATTATGCAAAGGGCAACCGTTGCTTTTACTCAGTGAATGTAGAAGAAGTACTATGTGCACATGAGTGTAAGAGCCTCTCCCCCTTCCCAGAGCTTTTAATTTCCTTTTTAGGCATGGTATTTGCAGCACACTCCTGGTTAAATGAGCTTACAGATTGTTCGAAAGTAAAAGAAGAAGGACTACACCTTGCCCCTACTCTCTTCGTCGGAGGCTTTGCAAAAGCGTTGCATCTAAGAATGGTAAATAGTTTAAAAACAAATTTCCCAATAAATATAATTCTGGGCATGCATGCCGGTACCTGGAACCTATTTGGCGATAGTGCAAATATCACGAGAGTAGATTTAGAAGAATAAAACAATGGTCGACCATGTCTACAGATCGTAAGCCGGCTTGGTTAACTTTTATCCATATACTCATTAGGCTAATAACCGGCAGTTCATATGACTGAATGTTATAGCAATAATAGGCAGTTCATGTGATAGCAGTAACAGCAAATCGGTGAGGGAGTAAACTTAAGGAGAGGTTCTATGAATATTCGAGACTTAACCGAGCAGGTCGACAACTTAATCTCCTTGAAAAAAGAAGGTGACCATTGGGATTTTAAACGAGAATGGTATTGCAATAAGGCTGATCTTCTGCATGATATAATATGCATGGCGAATAATTTATCAAGCCAGGACGGCTTAATTATTATCGGTGTTGATGAAGATAGAGATTATGAAATACAAGACATAGTTGAGGATTCTAATCGGAAGAAAACGCAAGATTTAGTATCTTTTTTACGTAAAAAAAAATTTGCAGGTGGAATCAGACCTACTGTTACAGTCCAGCCAGTCCGATTATCTCAAAAAACTATAGATGTGATAATCGTGCGTAATGATCGCAATACCCCGTATTATTTGACGGAGCATTATCAGGGTGTTTTCGCGAATAACATCTATGCTCGGATTATGGATACTAACACTCCGAAAAACTCTTCATCCGATATTAATATTATCGAAACTCTTTGGAAAAAGCGCTTTGCAATAAATGCGACAGCACTGGAACGTGTCATTTTATATTTGCAACGTCCGGCGGATTGGATTGACTCATCTGATGAATCCAGAATGTACTATAAGTATGCACCAGAATTTGTAATAGAACAGGTCTCTGCTGCAGATGACAGGGATGGTTATGAATTCTATCTGTTTGGGCAATATGATAGCCGTCCTCACTGGTATGACATCAATCTCTATTATCATCAAACATTATTAGATTCTTTGGGAGGGACAGCCTTAGATGGAGGTCGGTATTTTACGGCAACTCCTAACACTGCTGGGCTATCGCTAGATGGATATAGAACGAATTGGGATGTTACT
>JANKMV010000107.1 GCA_024650095.1 Bacillota bacterium
CACGATAATGACGAGCATATTATTTACCTGAAAGGGAGGCTGTATCCCAATGATTGTAAGCGTGGTTCTTTCAAAAAGAAAGAGATGGCTACTGTTACTGGTGGCACTTGCATTGGTCCTCCTCTGCCTATGTAAAATCTTCGGGGGGAGCAATACGAGCGCCACCGTGGGACAAAAAAGGTTAGTGCCCATTTATTATGTTGATACACCGGAGAAGAAAATTGCCATTTCCTTTGATGCGTCGTGGGGGGCAGAGTATACACCCAAAATACTAGATATTCTACGCGAAAACAACTTAAAAACGACGTTTTTCTTAACGGGCTTTTGGATTGATAAGTATCCTGATTTAGTTAAAACAATTGCCAACCAAGGACATGAACTAGGCAATCATACGGCGACCCATCCTCATCTCAATAGTTTGGATAAGGCGGCCATCAAAGGCGAACTGGCGTCCGTCCATGAGTCATTAAAAGAATTATCGGCTCAGAACCCCATCCTCTTTCGCCCCCCGTTTGGCGAATATAGCGATAAAGTAATTGAAGCATGTACTGAAGCGGGATATATCACCATTCAGTGGAGTGTTGATTCGCTCGACTGGAAAGAAATCAGTAAAGATGACATTGTGGAACGCGTCACCAGCAAACTCCATCCTGGCGCCATTGTCCTCTTCCATAACAACGGCCGCTACACCGCTGAGGCACTCCCGGAGATTATCAGCTTTGCTAAAGACAACGGCTACGAAATCGTGCAGATTTCAGAGCTACTATACAAAGATGATTATTACATCGATACGAGTGATGGTGCCCAGCGCAAAAACTAAAGGCACAAACGATTAACCCCCGTGCTCAATTCTTCCTTGCGGAAGTTATGGGTACGGGGGTTAGCTTTCGCGGCTATTTTTCCCTATAAATACTCTATGACAAAATGATCGCTGTCGAAGTATATCAGATCTCCTTCGTCATAATGCCAAATAGCTTGGAGCACTGTTGGTATTTTGATGCCGTCAACTTCTTTGTAATCACTACAAATTGCAGTCCAGCTTACATTCTGGGTTGAGCCATCCGTTTCTGTGGCCACTCTGTCCTCGGTGGTGAAGGATGCCATTTCTCCGCTTTCATTAAATGTAAAAATACCACTAGCTGAAATGCCATAATAGGAGATGGTCGCTTTTACATGGGTATCATCAATGCTTTCCCAAACAATAAAGTCTTGTAGGGCTGC
This sequence comes from Bacillota bacterium, assembly GCA_024650095.1. Lineage (GTDB taxonomy): Bacteria > Bacillota > Dethiobacteria > Dethiobacterales > Dethiobacteraceae > JANKMV01. The sequence continues at coordinate 1,222 of JANKMV010000107.1, forward strand.
GCTGGGAATAAGTAAAGATTCGGCAAGATAGGTGACTAAACTCGCCTTATCCATAGTGTCGCCCCTTTGGTCAAAGAGGGTATAGACTTTTGCGATCACACCCTTCATGCTCCCCGTTCCGTTAATGTAGGAGTCATACCCCTGAAAGGGAATACCAAACATCGAACTATCAATCAAGGCAATTCTGTCTGGTTGGTTAACAAAGTTATATTGTGTGTAATCAATTTTAAGCGTCGGTTTATCTCTGCCAGTTTTAAATGGTACATCTTTGAATGTCGCTTTCATGGAGGACATTTTTTTAGTGCCAATATAACCACAAGCAGTAAAGTATTTTTGCACAGGTACGGGTAAATCTTTAATATCTTCTTCTGTGAAGATGTCCGTGGTCGCCATTGTCTGTGACATCAGCGTGTTAGAGTCACGCTGGAAATCTGCTTTGATTTTAGAATATGGGACGTTAAAGAATACAACGACTATGAAGAACACTACCAGCAATATCTTCAATATCATCATCACTTTATTACTCCTCTTCATTTTCATCTCTCCCTTGTGTCCACTTTTCTTCTTTTACGCACAATAAAAAGGAGAACGCAGAGACAAGTAACCGCCATAAAACCTAGGATAATGGGGGTAAAGTAACCAAATGTATTCTGGATATATCCTCTTACCTTATCCCCCAGTGTAACCTTCTTGTGCGCATACAGCGTAAAAGAGAGATCCTCCTTGGGCAAATCCGGCAAACTTGCTGTATACGTATTGTCTACTCCGGGTGTCAGTGCAATGGTGCTGTTGATAATGTACGGCGCCTCCGACGGCGTGATAATGGTAATCTGTAAATTAGTAAAATTGCTCCAGTTGGCAGCAGGGTTGATAATATAATCGAAAGTGTGTTGAGGGTCCACCGTTTTCCGCTGATCCATCGTGCCAGCTGCCTGATAGCGTACACTCACCTCTCGTTCACTTTGTGGCGGGAAGTGGACTGTGTACACTAGCGTTAGCACCCGCTCATTGTTTTCCTCTGCATATAGATCATCTTTAGTGCAATAGCCATTATTGTGTGTAAAATTAGTATCCAGTGCTTTTGCATACATATTATAGAGTTGAATATCCGAGAGGAACTCAGCGGATAGTAAGTGAGGATTACTTTCTACAGATGCCAATACATATTGCGTAAGTGGGAGCTTTTGTGTAGAGACTTCATAGGTAAAACGATCTGTCCTGTCTGTGAGTTCTCCGTCTGTAAACGCTGCGCAGGTAAAATCAATCTCCTCACCTAAAACAAAAAGCTCAAGTTGTTGTGGGTTAGAACACCACGCCGTAAGTTGAGTTTTTTTCTGCTCACGTCTATAGCCATTAAATCTGTGGCTCAGTAGCTTGGATTTTTCCTTCTCGAAAGTAAAATCCACCGTAAAATTGATGGCTTGCTCTGTCGTTGGCGCTACCTCAATGAGATACAGTGTACCCACTTCATTTCCCGTAAAATGCTGGGACTGATATTGCTTTGTGCTAATATTATTGACGATACTGGCAAAATCAAAGGTGGCTGGCTGATCGTAACCATGGCTCTTCACCGCATCGCCTAGATAAAGTTCATAGGGTAGGATATCACCATCCGTCGTGATCACAATATCGTCCGCTGATAATGTGGCAAGCGTGCCGACATAGGGGAAGGCCATCTGCGCAGCTTGTGGCTCATTGGTAGGGTTAACCATAGTATAGGTTGCAGTAACCTCACCCCGTAAACTATAGAAGGAATTGTCGCTCTGGGAAAAATCAAAAGAAAGGTCTTCTTTTTTTACTTCAATGGGCGAGTTTTTTTCGATGGACATGACGTCTGATGAAGGGTATCCTTGCCAATATACGGGTCCAGAATTGGCAAATACCAAAGGAAAATACATAAACATCAACAGGACGACGACAATACATGCTCCACGCTTCTTCACAGCATCACACTCCTCTTCTTACAACGCACGTCTACTCTAGGGCGTGGTTACGCAGCACCATGTGGACATGATCTTCCCATGTACCGTTAATGCGCAAATATTTTTGGGCTACCCCTTCATGATAAAAGTGTAGCTTCTCTACCACCCTCATGGATCTCACATTATGGGGCATGATGTTGGCTTCTATTCTGTGTAAGTGGAGTTCTGTAAAAGCGTAGCGGATAACCTGTTCTAGCCCTTCCGTCATCAAGCCTTGATTAATGCTCTGCCCAGCAAGCTTATAGCCTACATGACAGGACTGAAAGGAACCCCGTACAATATTATTGAGCGCAATGAAGCCAATGATAGATGGTTTTCCTTTTTCATAGATCCATACTTTAAAAAGTCGCCCTTCCGCCATTTCTCGTGAATCACGGAGTAGTTGATTTTGTTGTTCGCTTACTGTATAAAACTCTTCATCTCTAGCAGATTCCCAGGGAGCAAGAAAGTCGCTATTTTGTTGATAATACGCAAGCACCGCCGCCGCAGAGGATGAGTCCAACTCTTTAAGCTGTAACCGTGAACTTTCTAAACATATTTGCTTGTGCATCTCTCACGACTCCTCGTATAGCGCTATGGCATGATTGGTTCCATAACGTTCATCACTGGTTGTTATCCCTGTACAATTTCCACGAGCCGCTCTAAGGGTAATGCATGTATTTTCCTCTGCTTTTGCCCCCGCATTGTTTCTGCCATACACATGGAGTTAATAATGGCTTCCATGACAGCTTCAATGGCCCCGGCAAAAATGACATCGAGTTGCTCCGATGGGAACATCTTCACATCATAAGCCTCTTCATTATCATAGGTGTAGCAATTGCCCGTGGAAAAGGTAAGGAAGAAGTCACCGCTCCCTTCTTCGCCCATGGTTCCTAGGTGTGCCAGGGCCAGAGACGCTTTCTTCGAAACACGCTTGCATTGGGAAGGCAGTAAAGGCGCATCCGTGGCCAGTGTCACTAACAAAGAACCGGCTTGCTCAGGCGTATGCCAGGGCAAAGGCACTTCTTCTCCGTTTAGAATTGCTCCCACCGCTTTATTTTCAATCACTAATTCCTCTCGCCGACCAAAATTGGTTTGCACAAGGGCACCAATGATATAGGTCCCGGCTTCACATGATACCACTCTCGAAGCGGTACCAATGCCACCCTTAAATTCAAAGCACATCATACCAGTACCCCCACCAATATTACCTTCTTCCACCTCTCCGTCTTTCGCCGTGGTAATCGCTTCAGCCACATCCTCATAGCATACGGATGTCTTCTCCAAGTCACTTAACCAACCATCTGACGTCTCAGCAACAACACCATTGGAGAATGGCTCTAGCAGAGGCATACGCCTTGTGGCGCGAGCTAAATAATGATGTACAAGTCCTAGCAAGTGACTGCCCGTAAACACAATGGGCGTTACCAACGTACCCGTTTCTTCAAGCCAATGACTACCTGTAAATTCACCTGTGCCGTTGAAGACAAAGAGACCCGCGGCAAAATGGCTGCCTGCCAGTCTGCCTTGATTGGGTAGAATGACGGTGAGGCCAGAGCAGACATCTTCTTTAATAATGGTTTTATGACCGACAATGACCCCGGCAACGTCTGTAATTGCATTCAATCTTCCTGTCTTCAAGCGACCAATGGTCAGTCCTAACTCTCTTACTCTTTTTCTTTGCATTAAAACCCTCCACTTTTTTTCTTTATATATGTAATGCTTTTATCACAGTCACGTAAATCACATTGGCGTTACTACCTCCTTAAGCGTAATGTACCATGCAAACCATTTTACACTAACAACTATTTCTATCATACTTCTTGTAGAAAGTCACTGATTCCTGCAGGCTTATCTCCCAAATATGAGTGCTAATGACTTCTACTAAACAACAAAAGTGCGACAGATGAACGTCTCCTGTCACACTTGGAAAGTAGAGCCTATTTTAGTTTGTCGCGGTTGCGTAGCTGCTGCCCTTTTTCTTTGACGGTGAGGGCGAAATCTCGGATTCTTTCTTGCCAATATCCAGTGACTTGGTCGCCACTATTTAAGAGCTCACCTATTTTATCAACGATGATAAAATAGATTTGATTTATTTTTAACGCTATTGGTGCCAGTGCGCCATCACCTGCTTGTATAAAGGCCACTGTTTTTTCAGCTGCAATCAGGGCAGCTGCCCTGATTTTTTCTTGCAGAGCTTCTAAAAAGAGATCACTCTTCTCTGTATAGGGCACTGTTTGGGCAAACCACGGTGTTAACTGCGCCCGGATGGTAGCGATGGGGGTATTGATAAAAAAGAATCCTACAGCGATTACGGCAGTTACGGCGAGCATCCAAAATGCGTTACGAGCAGCGGCTCGTGTCACGTTACCGCCAGCGTTACCGCTCCCGCCACCACCGTTGTTTGCAGGACCTAGATTGGGTGCAGGGGAGGCTTGCTCACCATTTTCATCTTCGGGTCCATAGAAATAGGTAGAGACCACATCGGCAAAGAGAGCCACGCCATCTTGTGCCGCTTCCCGCGAATTAAGATGGGTACCTACCTCAATGAGCATACTGGTGGGGGTAATATCTTGGTTATAGTTACCGCGCGCCATAAAGATCCCTTTAACCAAGGTAGGATGAATGTCGTCAGCGGTATTCTTTAAGTCAAGTGCAAATTGACGAGTGGTTTGCATATTGGGATTCTGGCGGCCTACCACTAGATGAACTTGTGTTACCCATTCATCATCAATCTGAGTGGCGTACGAGCTCGCGGGGCCAGCATCACGATGTACATCAAAAATGACGTCCGGCCCTTTCTCCAAGAGTTTCTCTGCTGTGACACGAGAGCGACGGTAGGCACCACGATCATGGGGTAAATGCAGGGTGGTGCTATGTAGAACATTAATGTCTTTATCTTCTAATGCTTTGGTAAAAGCTTCGCCCACATCATGGATGCCACCTTCACCATTAATGCTATCTGTCCCATCTGTGGGTACATACGATTCAGCATTATGGGTGTGATACACACCGATAATGCGTTTAGGTTGAGCTTGTGGTTCTAAATCTTCCTCGTCTTCATCTTCTTCCTCGTCTTCGTTGTCTTCGTTGTTATCCTGCTCTGTTTGTACTGGCTGCACTTCACCGAAAATACGCTGCCGCAAGACAGTCATAAAATTTACTGGTTCCTCACTAAAAACGGCACCCACTTCTCGGATAAAGCGTGCCCGTGCAACATAATCTTGCACCGAAAATACGCGGTAAAGCTTATTGTTTGCATTCAGGTACTCGTCACCCACATGAATTTTACGACCTGTGACCATGATTTCCTTACCATTTTCATAAACCATGGTATAGTACCGTTGGGCCAGAAGATCTTCCCGCGAAATTTCACTGATATCGAGATTATCAAAAAAATCCAATAGTGGGCTACGAGAAGTGACAGGCAATTTTATACCTGCAAGGGAAACTGACAGTGTTATTACAAAGGCTAAAAGAAAGACAATGAAGATTTTTCTTTTCATGCGCGGTGTCCTCCTTGCAGTCTTTCCAATATTTCTCCCACCAATTCCGCTAAGAGGACCGCACCCATACCACCAATAACGGCCGCACCAAACACGCCTGTTGAACCTAGGACAATGGGTACATGCAGTTGATAGAGCCATAAGTTTTCCAGCCAGGCAAAGACATCCGTTAAAATAACACCAAAAACACCACCAACAAAGGCACTCCGACGAGAACGTCCTAGAATATACGCTGTAATGGCGGCCACAATGGCTGGCACAAAGAGCGGATCGATGAGAAAGGCGGCGGAGGTCGGTTCCATGGGAAGTATTTTTTCCGTCAAGTAAACAATAACGGCCACTACGCCAGCAGTAATTAAAGCTCTACGCTTTTCCACGGCTTCATCCGCAGTAACAATTAGGTAAATTGCAACCGCCACAGGAATGAGAGCACCCCC
>JANKMV010000108.1:0-6404 GCA_024650095.1 Bacillota bacterium
ACATGAATGCGACGTAGAGTATGGTTGAGATGAAAGACATGAATGCGACGAAGAGCTTGGTTGAGATGAAAGACATGAATGCGACGTAGAGTATGGTTGAGATGAAAGACATGAATGCGACGAAGAGCTTGGTTGAGATGAAAGACATGAATGCGACGTAGAGTATGGTTGAGATGAAAGACATGAATGCGACGAAGAGTATGGTTGAGATGAAAGACATGGATGCGATGAAGAGTATGGTTGGAATGAAAGACATGGATGCGATGAAGAGTATGGTTGGGATGAAAGACATGGATGCGATGAAGAAAGCAACAATTTTGAGAATATATCACAGATCAGGAGATATGAACGTAAAGGCAAACATGGCCGCCATTATAGCCCCAAGGTGTAGGGAACGGTCTTGACCGTTCCGCCTTGTGACATTGGCATATATTTGGTACGATGATTATTTTTCAAATCCTAGTGTGAACAAAAAGGTGAGCGTTTGTTTTAGGCTTCTTTGCGGACGATGTCCTTTATTTTCATGAGCCGGACGAGGGCGCCTCGTTCGTTTTCGTCTAGCTTCATACGAATGTATTTAATGGTTTCTTCTAGTTCTGGGATCATGACGTGCTCAAGGGCGTTTACGCGTCGCCGGGTTTTATCAATCTCATCGGCGAGAAGATACACGGATTTTTCCAGTTCCGCCAGGTGAATCAGTTCGGGTAAGACCGTTGCCAGGGTGGCAATGGAGGTGTCTAATTCGCCTGATGTAGTGGCAAAGCCGTACGGTGTCACGTTATTTTCTTCCTCTTCTTGTTCCACAGGGGTGATCTTGGGCACATGGACACTCATGATATTAATGGTCTCTACACCCACCGCCATCGTGGCCGTGGGGTACATGATGGCTTCTTCTAGCGTTTCGCCACTCATGACAGCACTGGCGAGAAGAAAATTAGCAAAGGAGCGAGAGAGTTGCTCTTCCAACGTTTCGCGTAACTTTTTATTCTCTCTAATGAGGACCAAGAAGCGGCGCATTAGTTCATCACGTTTATCTTTTAAAAGCTTATGACCACGTACTGCCATTTGCAGACGGCCCTTTAAGCGATTTAATTCCATGCGGGTTGGATTAACTTGAATCTCCATACCCTATTCCTCCTCGAGTGGCAGGTATTTTTCCAGGTACTCATCACGCACACGTTTTAATTCGTTGCGTGGCAAGAGGGCTAGGAGCTCCCAGCCAATGGTGAGGGTATCTAGAATACTGCGGTCCTCGTTTTCACCTTGTTTAACGTAGCGACTTTCAAATTCATCGGCAAAGTGGGCGAAAAGCTTATCGGAATCGGAGAGGGCTGCTTCGCCGAGGATGGCGGCCAATTCTTTCGCTTCTTTACCCCGTGCATAGCCAGCATAAAGTTGGTTGAGCACATCCGCATGGTCCTCACGCGTTTTATCTTTACCAATACCCTTATCTTTGAGGCGAGACAGGGAAGGTAGTACATCCACCGGGGGATAAATACCCTTACGGTGCAGGGAACGACTCAGGATGATTTGACCTTCTGTAATATAGCCGGTTAAATCCGGAATGGGATGTGTTTTATCGTCTTCTGGCATGGTGAGGATGGGAATTTGGGTGATGGACCCTTCCACACCACGGATGCGACCGGCGCGCTCGTAGAGTGTAGCTAAGTCTGTATAGAGATAACCGGGGTAACCACGACGGCCGGGAACTTCCTTGCGGGCTGCGGAGATTTCCCGCAGTGCTTCTGCATAGTTGGTCATGTCTGTCATGATGACAAGTACATGCATGCCTTTGTCGTAGGCGAGATATTCCGCAGCTGTGAGCGCCATCCGTGGCGTGGCGATACGTTCAATGGCCGGGTCATCTGCCAGGTTCATAAAGAGCACGGACCGATCAATGGAACCTGTTTTACGGAAATCGGAAATGAAGAAATCGGCTTCTTCAAAGGTAATGCCCATCGCGGCAAAGACGATGGCAAATTTAGATTCGGCTCCTAGCACCTTGGCCTGCCGGGCAATTTGCGCGGCGAGGCGGTTATGGGGAAGACCAGAGCCTGAGAAGATGGGAAGCTTTTGGCCCCGCACCAAGGTATTTAAGCCATCAATGGTGGAGACTCCCGTTTGAATAAACTCAGAGGGGTAATTACGAGCATAAGGATTAAGCGGTAGCCCATTAATATCTCGACGAAATTCGGGGATGATTTTAGGTCCATTATCACGAGGACGACCAAGGCCGTCAAAAACGCGACCTAACATATCCATGGAGACAGGTAGTTCAATACCGTGGCCTAAAAAGCGTACTTTTGATTCATTCACGTTGAGTCCACTGGTACCTTCAAAAATTTGCACCAACGCCTTGTCGCGATTAATTTCCAGTACGCGACCACGTCGGATCGAACCGTCTTTTAACTCAATTTCAGCCAACTCACCAAAGGTGACGCCTTCCACATGTTCAACCAACATCAACGGGCCGACGATTTCCGAAACACTACGATACTCTTTTTGCATGGCGGTTCCTCCTTCCCTTACGCGTACTGCGACTCAAGGTCATCACCGGTTAAGCCAGCAATCTGTTCCCTGATGGCAGTTTCAATTTTATCCATGGCAGCCAGATCGTCTTCAGCGAGGTAACGAGCACGCGCAATCTGGTCACGCACGGGGAGTTTGAGAATTTCTAAGAGATTAGCACCCTGTTGGGTGGCCTGTAATCCCTGATGGTGAAAATGCATAATGAGCTTCATCATTTTAAACTGCTTTTCCAAAGATGCATAGGTGTCCACTTCGTGGAAAGAGTTTTGGTGCAAGAAATCTTCACGGATGGAACGTGCTGTTTCCAGGGTAAGACGCTCTTTTTCGGAGAGAGCCTCCACACCAACGAGGCGCACAATTTCCTCGAGTTCGGCTTCTTCTTGCAGGATGCGCATGGCTTCACCACGCAAATCCACCCATTCACTGCCTGCGTTATCTTTGTAGTAGTCAGTAAAGTTATCTGTATAGAGCGAGTATGAGTTGAGCCAGTTAATGGCGGGGAAGTGGCGACGATAGGCCAGCGTGGCATCTAGCGCCCAGAATACTTTAACGATACGAAGCGTATTTTGCGAGACGGGCTCGGAGATATCACCACCGGGAGGGGAAACGGCACCTACAGCCGTTAACGCTCCGATGCGACCTTCTTGGCCAAGGCAGGTGACTTTACCCGCGCGCTCATAAAACTCGGCTAAACGAGAGCCTAGATACGCAGGATAGCCTTCTTCACCAGGCATCTCTTCCAAACGGCCAGACATTTCGCGAAGGGCTTCCGCCCAGCGGGACGTAGAATCCGCCATCAGAGCCACACTATAGCCCATGTCACGGAAGTATTCAGCAATGGTAATCCCTGTATAGATGGAGGCCTCACGGGCCGCAACGGGCATGTCCGAGGTGTTGGCAATGAGGACAGTCCGCTTCATCAAAGGTTCGCCACTTTTGGGGTCTTTTAACTCGGGAAATTCATTTAACACATCTGTCATTTCGTTGCCGCGTTCACCGCAACCAACATAAACAACAATTTCTGCATCTGCCCATTTAGCCAGCTGATGCTGCGTCACCGTTTTACCGGAGCCGAACGGTCCTGGAATACTAGCAGTACCCCCCCTGGCTACGGGAAAGAACATGTCAATGACGCGCTGTCCCGTAATGAGTGGCTCTGTGGGGGAGAGTTTTTCAGTATAGGGACGGCCACGACGTACAGGCCATGTTTGTAACATGGAGACTTCCGTGGTTTTGCCGTCTTTTTCTACTCTAGCGACGGTGTCTTCAATCACGGCTTCACCCTCATGTAAAAAGGTGAGTGTACCCTCAACGCCAGGTGGTACCATTACTTTATGCACAACCAACGTTGTCTCTTGCACTGTACCTACGATGTCTCCGCCCTGGACAAATTGCCCCAGCGGCATCACGGGTTTAAAGTTCCATTTGCGCGTGCGACTAAGAGATTGTACCTCTACTCCGCGGGCAATACGTGAGCCCACTTGTTCGTAGATGGCATCAAGGGGACGTTGAATGCCGTCATAAATAGATTCTATGAGGCCAGGTCCTAATTCCACACTTAGAGCCATACCGGTGGTATAAACCGGTTCACCAGGCCCGAGTCCACCCGTCTCCTCATAAACCTGAATGGATGCGGTATCGCCCCGAACTTCGATAATTTCACCAATAAGGCGGTTCTCGCTGACGCGGACAACGTCAAACATTTTGGCGCCTTCCATGTGCTCGGCCACAACGAGTGGGCCAGAAACTTTAATTACTCTACCCACATTTTCTGTATTGGTCAAAGCTAACTACCCTCTTTCCCAAATAAGATATCTGCGCCAATGGCTTTCTCTGCGTTCTTTTTAATCTGCAACATTCCTAAACCTAAGGTACCTTGGTTGTTGGGAATGAGTACAATCGCCGGTAGCTGTTTTTTTTGTAGCGCAGCTATCTGTGGCTGAATGTCTTTTGCCACAGCTTCCGTAATACAGATGACTGCCACGTTATCCTTCGCAATTTTGTTTAGGGCGCCCACCGCCTCTTCATTGCTGGTTACCGGGAAGGTGGTTACACCAAGCGCCTTAAAACCTAAAATAGAGTCTTTGTCTCCTACAACGGCGACCTTATACATAGACATCACGTAGCCTTTCTCTGATCTCCTCCACGGGCAATTGATTTATTTTTCCCACCATTACGATGCGGATTGTTTTTAATTCGTTTTCCTTGGCCAACAGGTAGCCGACGATGGGTTCTGGGCCGAAGGTACTATACTTGGCCAGCTTAATATACTGAATTAAAAAGTCATCGAGCAATTTTTCATACCGGGTCATCGTATCGGTTTTCTGGTACGCCAAGATGCCTTCTTCAACGACCTTCGAATAACGACCAAAGCTCAAACGGTCAATTACTATTTCCATGGGCTCACCCAATTGCACGAGCTTGATGATGTTAATATCCCCAGCGGGCAATAAGGCGCTCTCTAAAAATTCTTTAGAACGACCGAGACGTTGAACTCGTAAAAATGTTTTAATGTTTATAAGATCCACAAGGCGAATAAAGTACCCCGTCATAAATGGAGATTTAAGTTCTTGTAGCGTTGAAAATATATCTGCATACATCGCTCGATCCAGCAACAAATCAACTATTTGAGGATTGACATCCACACGGAACTGTTCCGTTATACTTTCAGTCGCCTCACGCATACGTGGCGGTAGGTTTTTAAAATCACCCTCACCAACGGCACGAACTAATTCTGACAATGAAAGGTTGCCAATTTCCTGTACCAGTAAATCGTCCCTGTTTTCCTCTAGCTGTTTAGCCTTAAGTAATACCTTGACATTATGGTAATCAAATTTACTGGCAAAAAGGTTGATAATTTCGGGATTGGGTACAAACTTACGTAATTCAAGGTAAACACGGCGCAATTCCGCTTCGAGGATTTTTTCATATGCAAAGGCGCTTGTAGATTCGGATAAATATCCGGCATACTCGCTTTCCGACAAGATTTTTAGTGCTTCCTCCGCACTCTTAGCCTCTACCATTCGTTCAATTTTACCGCTGTCTAGTAACCGTGATTCCATCGCACGAACACGACCCACTGCATAGGCATACCGATCGTTATTTAGCACATTCCAAGCCTCCTTTCCCTACGTTAGGTTAGAAGTTGGATACAGATGTAAAAAAACATCTATATCCTAGACGACTAAACCAAGGTGGTAAGTACCGTTATGATATAAAAAGGATTGCCGCAACGTCTGGTTCTAATTGATCACGTTGCATGCGTAGCAAGGAATTGAACGAACTGTTGATTTCCACATCGTCCTCACGCAAGACAAACCCACCTTGCATCTCACGGCTCTCTGTCGCCAGAGTCAACTTTCCAAGTTTACCCTGCTGCAACAAGGCTTGATTAATTCGTAGCAATAGTTCATCTGTGAAGAGCACACGGTCAGCTTGGGAAACGATGATGGCCTCCGTTCCCGTTTGTGATGCAGCAACGATCATAGTGTACAACAATTCTTTATATGCAAGAGGTTCAAGCGCCTGTAGACGGGCAATGGACTTCTCGAACGTTTCTTCAATACAGTTTTCCTTGGCAGACAAGATCGCTTTACGAGCATCTAATTCAGCAATGGTCTGAGCGCGTCGCAGCCGTTCCTGAGCCTGTTTAGTAGCATCTTCTAATACGGCAGCTTTTTTCGCCGCGGCAGTTTCTTGACCGTGGGCTAAAATAGCCGCCGCTTTTTGCTGTGCTTCTGCTAGGACAACTTCTGCCTGGCTATTGGCTTCGAACAAGATTCTTTCTCTGAGCTTTTCGGCCCCTGACATCTGTCAGCCCCCCTTAAACCGCAAAGAACAAGATCATAATGGACATCAACAGTGCAAACACGGCA
>JANKMV010000108.1:6414-7079 GCA_024650095.1 Bacillota bacterium
GGTCAAGACCGTTCCCTACACAAACACGGCATATGTTTCCACCATAACGGCATAAATAATCGCTTTACCTAGTTCTTCCGGACGTTTAGAGATGAGGAGGATGCCACTAGCGGCAACCTTTCCTTGATAAATTGCCGAAATAAAACCAACGAAAGCAATGGGCATGGCTACGGCAAAGTACGCCCATCCTTGCGCAAGCGTCACCTCAACAGCCGCGACACCTGCTCCACCAATTAAACCAATGCGCCATAAAATTAAAAATCCAACCAATAAACCATAAATCCCCTGTGTTCCGGGGAGAGCTTGCAGCAAAAGGGTAGAACCGAATTTATCTGGGTCCTCCGTAATTACTCCCGCAGCTGTCTGTCCTGCAATACCGATACCAATGGCAGAACCAATACCAGCAAGTAGTACCGCTAATGCTGCGCCCAATAATGCAAGACTCAAACCATTCATGGATTCAAACATGAGTAAATGCCTCCTTATTCGGCAAACCGTCATTTTTACTGTAGACAGCCTGCACTTGCAAATTATTTTTAGTAGTTTAAATTATTTTTGCCATTCTGGCTGGATGTCGATACTCTTCGTTTTTATTCTGAAGGGAACAAATGCATGCCCGCCACCTTGATAGAAACGGTTATAAAACTCGATGTACTGCAAACGAC
>JANKMV010000109.1:0-1375 GCA_024650095.1 Bacillota bacterium
GTCGCGATGACGCGACCCTACTCTAGGTGAGCTTATTTTATTTTGTGCTTGGTGGACAATCTGTGCCACGGGCTACAAAATGTGGTTTACGCGATAATATGTGTGTGGCGTAAACGTTACGAATTGTTCCTGTGATGCCGCGCATAACGAGGGAGTGGGTTTCCGCCGTTTTTCCGAGATATCGTACTCCGCGTAACATATCGCCGTCGGTAATACCCGTTGCGGCAAAGAAAATATCATCGCCGATTACAAGATCATCCAAAAACAATAATTTATCTGCGTCTGCCTGGCCCATTTGATGAATGCGAGCTAGTTCTTCCGCACCGTCTGGCGTGAGACGAGCTTGCATATCGCCACCGAGACATTTAAGAGCGGCTGCCGCCAGCACTCCTTCAGGGGCACCACCGATACCAAAGAGAATATCTACGCCTGTGTTGGGAATAGCTGTGGCGATAGCTGCAGAAACATCACCATCGGTAATGAGTTTAACACGTGCACCCGCTGCTCGGATTTCTTTAATGATGGCAGCATGACGTGGTCGGTCTAAAATGATGGCTGTAACATCTTGCACATCTTTATCCAACGCTGCAGCAACTGCATGTAAATTATCTGTTATGGATGCATCCAAATTTATGCATCCTTTCGCTTGTGGCCCCACAGCAATTTTATCCATATACATATCTGGAGCGTGCAGCAAGCAACCTGAGGGCGCAATAGCCATTACCGCCAGCGCATTAGGCAAGCCCTTGGCAACAAGATTAGTGCCTTCTACCGGATCTACAGCCACATCAACCTTTGGTTCTGTACCTGCACCCACTTTTTCACCAATATAAAGCATGGGTGCTTCGTCCATTTCCCCTTCACCAATCACAACCGTACCATCGATATGTACCGTATCAAATACAGTACGCATCGCATCAACCGCCGCTTGATCGGCACCCTCTTTATCCCCTCGGCCCATTAAACGACCTGAAGCCAACGCAGCCGCTTCTGTAATTCGCACAAACTCTAAGGCTAGTTCTCTTTCCATTACAACATACTCCCCCCTACAACTTTTAAATCGGAAAACAATATCTTTGTCACACAACATTTAATTTGGAAAAGTAAAAAAGTAGTGGGCACTAACGCACCCCACCAGTAATAGTATACCATAGATTACTGTCTCCGGTAACTTTCTCTTGCAATTGAGGCACTTCACCACTATATGTCTATGCTGCAAACTGTCTAAAAACAACGCTTCGTGTTTATCTGCAAATGCGTTTTTCATCTTCTTTAGGGGATGTGTCCCCTTCGACGATCCTGCGGGACCTAACCACACGCAAGAGTATGGGTAAATTCCCTTCCAAACTCCCATTGGATTGGAAAGATAGCCATC
>JANKMV010000109.1:1385-7026 GCA_024650095.1 Bacillota bacterium
ACTGGTTACATTAGCCACTTGCTAGCTGCAAGTAATATAATTTCCAGTATGAGAAAAGGCACACTAGGTGCGCCTTTCTACACGAATCTATAATGTACTCTTCCAGTCGGCCAAAAAACGTTCAATGCCAAGATCCGTTAGGGGATGCTTAAACATTTGTTTCAAGACGGTAAGAGGGATTGTGGCAATATGGGAACCTGCCTGTGCCACTTCTAATACATGCAGGGGATGCCTGACACTGGCCGCAATCACTTCGCACTGGATATCATATTGAGCAAAAATTTGGCAGATATCTGCCACTAGCTGCACACCATCATGACCAATATCATCAAGTCTGCCTAAGAAGGGGCTGACAAAGGCAGCACCTGCCTTAGCAGCTAACAATGCTTGATTAAAGGAAAAAACGAGTGTTACATTACAGCGAATGCCTAGCTTCTTTAAAACAGCCACTGCTTGAAGTCCATCGGGTGTCATGGGTATCTTTACCACAACCTGTGGTGCCACTGCAGCTAGCGTTTTTGCTTCTTCAATCATCTCTGCGGCATCGGTGGCTATAACTTCAGCGGAGACCGGACCAGGGACAACTTGGCAAATTTGAGCCAGCATTTCCATGAAGTTGCCGCCCTCTTTGGCGACGAGTGTGGGATTGGTGGTCACGCCATCAATCACTCCCCACGCCATTGCCTGCTTGATGTCCTGCAAATTTGCGGTATCTAGAAATAATTTCACTTTTTTATCACTCCTATGCCTTACCAGAACTACCAAAGAGACGCATTTTGGCTTTAACAATAGCCTTCATTTCTTCTTTAGCAGGCCCTAGGATCTTGCGCGGATCAAATTGGTTCGGCTGATCATGGAGAACCTGCTGTACACCACGGGTAAACGCTTGCCTAATTTCCGTATCGATGTTTATTTTCTGCACACCAATTTCAATGGCTTTGCGAATACTTTCGCTAGGCACGCCAGACGCACCGTGCAATACGAGTGGTGTCATGACGCGACGGTTAATCTCTGCTAGTCGCTCGAAGTCTAAGACGGGCACACCTTTATAAGGCCCGTGGGCAGTACCGATGGCCACAGCCAACGCGTCTACGGTTGATTCTAAAACAAACTGCTCCGCTTCATTGGGGTCTGTAAAGAGGGCATCTCGTTCATCGACGGTAATATCGTCTTCAGTCCCGCCTATTTTACCCAATTCGCCTTCGATTGAGGCACCCATGGCATGGGCTACATCTGCAACCTTGCGGGTGAGCGCAATATTTTCTGGCAGTGAATATTTTGAGCCGTCGAACATAACCGAAGTAAACCCATATTTAAGACAAAGCATGGTTTGTTCAAAACTTGTGCCATGATCTAGATGCAAAACAATGGGTACAGTGGACGTTTCCACTGCGGCTCGGACCATGGCGGTAATATAACGGATGCCAGCATAGGTTAATGCCCCTTGACTCGCCTGTAAAATAACCGGCGCTCTTTCTTCCTCGGCCGCTTCCACTATCGCCTGCACAATTTCCATATTATTAGTGTTAAAAGCCCCTACAGCATACTGACCACGTTCTGCTTCCGCCATAACTTCTCTTAGTGTGACAAACGGCATCTAGTTTTTTCCTCCCTTAAATAGGCTGTTTACGCTGCAAGTGCAGTATTAACAGCCTGCAGACAATTCTATGTATATTCATTACAATGGTTTACGCGCTTACCGCTCGCAATTTTCCTGCAACGATTTCCTTTAATTCCTCAATATCAAACGGCTTGGAAATATAGCCGGATGCGCCGCGACGAGCAGCTTCCTTGAGCACTTCTAATTCTTCATAGGCTGTCATAATGAGCACGATAACTTGAGGAGTCACCTTTTTTAATAGCGTTAATGTTTCCAAGCCATCCATCCCTGACATTTTCATATCAAGTAAAACCAAATCCACTGGATTTTGCTTGACAAGATCTAGTGCTTCCGCACCTCCAGCGGCGGAAACGACATTATAGCCTGCTCCTTGGAGCACTTCTTGTAGGAGTTTACGAATTCCTACCCGATCATCCACAACCATGACTGTAGCAGACATCCTAACCCACCTCCCATTTTATGACTGTATTCTACTTGGGAGGGCGATTTCCTTTTTAATTGACATCTTTTTGCAAAAACGGTAGGATTTTTTCACTATTTTTGGAACCAACGACGCACACTGGCAAACATTGACGAAAACCAGTCAAGCATACGACGAGTACGAGATTTACGCATACGAAAGAACATAGTTAACCCTCCTTTTTGCTATTTACTTGTAATTTCTCCTCTTCTCACAAGCATTATGCAATCAGGAATAGTTTTCAGTATTGTATACACCCGCTATTTCACAGCGATATATTGTAGAGCAAGAAAAAATATCTTTCGTTGCTATGAAAAAACGCGGCTACGCGAAAACGTACTCTTTTCTGTATACAAAAAGAGGGCTCACTGCCCTCTTTTGCGTTTTTTTATTTACTTTTCAAAAATGGCCTCTACGGGACAAACTTCAGCGCAGGCACCGCAGTCGATGCAAGTTTCTGGATCGATCACGTATTGTGTATCACCTTCAGTAATCGCGTCGACCGGACATTCCGGCTCACAAGAACCACAAGAAATGCATTCATCATTAATCACATGAGTCAAATTGGACACCTTCCTTTCTTGGCAAGAGTATACATTAATTTTGTATCACATTCCTATCAAAAACACAACCTTAAAGTTAAATCGCACGGTTCCACTGATTCCCTTTAGCTTAACTCATTTTGTGCTTCTTTATTTTGCAAAGAAGCAAGAATAAAATCCCTAAATAACGGGTGCGCACGATTGGGTCTTGATTTAAATTCTGGATGGAATTGAGTTGCAACAAACCAGGGATGGTCTGCCAGTTCGATAATTTCCACCAGCCTGTCATCAGGAGACGTGCCACTCATGATTAAGCCATGCTTCACTAAGCGTTCACGGTGGGCATTATTAAGTTCGTAGCGATGGCGATGCCGCTCATAGATTATTTCATCCTGATATGCTTTATTGCTAGTCGTACCTGCCTTTATCTTACAAGGATAAAGACCAAGGCGCATGGTTCCACCCATATCTTCAATATCTTTCTGTTCAGGCAGAAGGTCGATGACGGGGTACTCCGTTTCTAAATTAAATTCGGTAGAATTGGCATCCTCCCACTCACAAACATGACGAGCGAATTCAATGGTGGCACAGTGCATGCCAAGACAGATACCAAAAAAGGGAATTTTATTTTCTCTAGCAAAACGCACAGCTTCAATCTTACCTTCGATGCCTCGGTCGCCAAAGCCACCGGGGACCAAAATACCATCTACACCCAGTAACATGTTTTCGGCACCATGCTGTTCCACATCTTCCGCTTGGATCCAGCGGATGTCCACCTCACAATTGTTTTCGAAACCACCATGGTAAAGAGACTCAGCAACACTCAGGTATGCGTCTTTGAGTGAAACATATTTTCCCACTAGCCCAATGGTTACTTTTTTATCTAGGTGCTTGATACGTTCCACCAACGCGCGCCAATCGGTCAAATCACATTCGACATCAGGTAAGCCCAGCTGTTTGACTACGATCTCATCTAGGCCCTCTGCGTTCATCAAGAGTGGAACTTCATAAATAGTTTCGGCATCGGCATTTTCGATGACGCCCCCAGGAGCGATATCACAAAAGAGCGCAATTTTATCTTTAAGCTCTTGTGATAGTGGTCTTTCTGTCCGGCAAACAATTACGTCGGGCTGAATACCAATAGAACGGAGTTCCTTAACCGAATGCTGAGTGGGTTTCGTTTTAAGCTCGCCTGACTTTGTCAGGTAGGGAATAAGAGTGACATGAATATACATCACATTTTCGCGGCCGATGTCACTCTTTAGCTGGCGGATGGCTTCCAAAAAGGGTAGGCCTTCAATATCGCCTACGGTTCCACCGATTTCTGTAATCACCACATCAACTTCCGATTGTTGTGCAACTCGCACGACGCGTGCCTTAATTTCATTCGTGATATGTGGAATCACTTGAATGGTTCCACCAAGAAAATCGCCTTTACGCTCTTTACTGATGACTGACCAGTAAATTTTCCCCGTGGTTACATTTGAACTTTTTGCCAAATTAATATCAATGAAGCGCTCATAATGACCGAGGTCTAAATCTGTTTCCGCCCCATCATCTGTGACGAATACTTCACCGTGCTGGTAAGGGCTCATGGTACCTGGATCGAAGTTAATATACGGATCTAGTTTCTGGGTTGTTACTTTGAGACCCCTACATTTTAGGAGGCAACCCAATGAAGCCGCCGTTATTCCTTTGCCCAGTGAAGACACCACGCCGCCGGTGACAAAGATATACTTTGTGCCCATCTGATTTTCACCCTTTCCCCGTTTTGGTCGTCACGCGTCTTACGTGTGGGCGGACGTTAAGTAGTACTAGTGTTAACGTATTAAGTATACGACTTACGCGACAAAAATCCTTGTTAATTGTCTTAATTTGTCCAAATTATTTACCTTGCCAGAGCAAGAATGGTTTCGCGAATCACTTTTGCCGCTAACATGGCCGTGATTCCCGCAGGATCGTAGGCAGGTGAAACTTCCACCACATCCATACCAACAATCTGCAATGTGGACAGTAACTCGAGTGCCGCTAGTAATTCTGTGGACGAAATGCCACCAGGCTCTGGTGTCCCTGTACCAGGAGCAAAAGCCGGGTCCACCACATCAATATCCAGTGAAATATAGAGCGGTCGACCGGCTAATTGCGCTATGCTTTGACGCAATGGGTCCAATACATGAAAAGGATAAAAATGGGTATGCTGTTTGGAAAAGATAACCTCTTCTGCGGTAGCTGAACGAATGCCAAATTGAAATAATTCCAAACCCAGCTCCTGGTGAGCATGATACATCACAGATGCGTGGGAATGAGCTTCACCAAGATAGTCTGTTCGCAAATCCGCATGGGCATCTAAATGAATGACGGCCAAGTTTTTATGGTGGCGTACTGCCGCACGTAGCGACCCTAGAGTAATCAAATGTTCACCGCCCATGACGAGAGGCGTTTTCCCGTCGCTAAAAACTGAATCGACGGCGGCTTCAATAAACTGCAATGAACGCGCTGTATTGCCAATGGGCAGTTCAACATCGCCGGCATCGAAGAAATGCACGTGACGTAAATCTTTACCAGAATATAAACTGTGTTCCTCTAAGCCGAGGGACGCTGCGCGAATGGCCTGAGGGCCGTTTCGAGAACCCGGGCGAAAAGAGACGGTATAGTCCATGGGTGCGCCTAGGAGCACAAGCTGACTGTCTTCATAATTGTTGTCTGCTGCTAAAAATAAGCCACCGCGCTCGCAAAAATCCGTCACAGCACTCATTCTTTTTTATCCTCTATCAGTTCACGAACAAAGGTAGGCAAACAGAAAGCGCCTTGGTGTACATCGAAATTATAATACTTCGTCTTCACCGGTTTATTATGACTCACCTGCGGATCGTAGCATTTTGAAGCTGCTGTAAATGTCCAGAGCCCACTGGGGTAGGTGGGTACGCTGGCAAGATAAAGCTTTGTTAAAGGGAAAACTTTATGCAAGCGCTGATTGACATCTTCAATCAGGTCTCTGTTAAAAAATGGTGATTCGGT
>JANKMV010000010.1:0-8569 GCA_024650095.1 Bacillota bacterium
CTGATCACGAGCACGAATTCCTCGCATAAAAGCCAAAGACCTCCTGATGAAAACCTTTGCTGAGTTCAAACCTAAGATAGTAGTCAATCTAGCAGCCCAAGCTGGAGTCCGCTATTCAATCGAAAACCCAGATGCCTATATTCAAAGTAATATCATCGGTTTTTTTAACATCCTCGAAGCTTGCCGATACCATCCCGTTGAGCATTTAGTCTATGCTTCTTCTAGTTCAGTGTATGGTGCGAATAAAAAGGTCCCTTTTTCAGAAAGTGATTTTGTGGATCACCCAGTTTCACTCTACGCCGCCACTAAGAAGTCGAATGAACTAATGGCTTATACCTATAGTCATCTTTATAAAATTCCGGCTACCGGGCTGAGGTTCTTTACTGTATATGGCCCATTGGGTCGCCCTGATATGGCTTATTTTAGTTTCACACAGAAGTACTTTGCTGGAGAACCCATTAAAATCTTCAATAATGGTGATTTTGCCAACGACCTTTATCGAGATTTTACCTATATTGATGACATTGTCGAGGGTGTAACACGCCTTCTTGAATATCCTCTAACTGAGACGGTTCCCCATCAGATTTTCAATATCGGCAATAACAACCCTGAAAAGTTGATGACTTTTATTAATACACTGGAAAAATGCTTACAGAAATCAACGGGCAGAGAAGTACTCTTTACCAAAATCTTTGAACCGTTAAAGCCAGGCGATGTACCAGCAACGTATGCCTCCACTGATTTACTACAAAAAGCCAT
The DNA here is from genome assembly GCA_024650095.1 of Bacillota bacterium. GTDB lineage: Bacteria > Bacillota > Dethiobacteria > Dethiobacterales > Dethiobacteraceae > JANKMV01. The sequence goes on from JANKMV010000010.1 coordinate 760, forward strand.
TGGTTTTAAGCCACAGACATCAATAGAAGAGGGCTTACAGAAATTTACCGATTGGTATGTTACCTATTATCAAGTCAAATAATCAGTTTAGTAAGGAGATTCCCCTATGAACATTCTAGTCACCGGCGGTGCCGGCTATATCGGCTCCCATACCTGTGTAGCCCTGCTTGAAGCAGGTCATACCGTCATCGTCGCTGATAACTTAATCAATAGTAAAGCCGAAACGCTGGAGCGGGTTATGCAAATCACGGGTAAAGACATTATCTTCTATCAAATTGATGTTACCCAAGCTGCAGCTGTAGAGACTCTCTTTGCTAAACACTCACTTGACGGCGTTATTCACTTTGCGGGTCTAAAGGCTGTGGGTGAATCGGTAGATAAGCCTCTTGCCTACTACTATAATAATATTGTCAGTACCATGGTGCTGGCTCAAGCCTGTCAAAAATACAACGTACCCCGCTTTGTCTTTAGTTCTTCGGCCACCGTCTATGGAGAGAACAAGGTGCCCTTTGTAGAGACGATGAAGCTACTCCCCACCACCAACCCCTATGGTGAAACGAAAGCCATCAGTGAGCGCATTCTTACAGATGTGGTTAATGCCAATCCCCAGTGGTCGGTGGCACTCCTGCGTTATTTCAATCCCGTAGGTGCCCACGAGAGTGGCCTCATTGGCGAAGCGCCAACGGGTATCCCCAATAACCTCATGCCCTATATTGCCCAAGTTGCCAAGGGCAAGCTGGACAAACTACGTATTTTTGGTAACGATTATCCTACGGTGGATGGTACTGGCGTACGCGATTATATTCATGTGATGGATTTAGCCGAGGGACATGTTGTGGCCTTGGCCAGAATGTCTGCAGGTGTAAGTATCTACAATTTAGGTACGGGTCAAGGTACTAGTGTTCTTGAATTAGTGGAATCATTTGTAGCGGCAAATGGCATCGAGATACCCTATGAAATTGTAGCACGTCGCCCTGGTGATATTGCAAAGTGTTATGCGGATGTTACTAAAGCCAAGAAAGAATTAAATTGGAGCACTACTCGGAATATAATGGATATGTGTAGAGATGCTTGGGGTTTTGAAAAAAATTATAAGGATTAGAAGCTATTTGGACGACTAAAACAATAATCATATGGCACCCCTGAAAATACTACTACGAGTCAGTATTAAGGGTAGCCATATGATTTTTTCGTAAGCGATTATTTTGAAAAATGATAAAATCCATATGATCAGGAAGGATTTGGTAAACGCATCTTGAATTATGTTAATGCAACATTTAATGAAAGTAAAATGTGTTACAATGCAAACAGTATTTCGTACGGCGTTGCATAAGGGGTTGAATGTTAATGTGTCAAAATATTAAATATCTCTGCTTTATAACCGGACTATATCCAACTGATGACGACCCCGTCTATACTTTTGTTGATACACTAATACAAGAACTAGTAAATATCGATATTCATTGTACAGTTATTGCGCCCCAGAATATAACGCAGGGGTTTATTAAAAAGAAAAGAAGAAGAAAACGTGTAATAACTAGGTATACCAATTGTGGAAAGCAGTTTACTATTTATTGCCCTCCTTATACGTCCTATTCTAATAAAACAGTTTTAGGATTCAACACCCATAGGTTAACACAGGCTAGTTTCGAACGAGCAATTATAAATGAATTTAAGCAACGTAAGATTAAGGCGGATGTACTATATGCGCAATTTTTTATGCCTTGTGGAATAGCGGCTGTAAAACTAGGCAAGATGCTGAACATGCCTGTTTTTGTAGCAAACGGAGAATATAATTTGAATTCCATTCAAAGCTTTAATTCCAAATTACTTGAGACATTGTTAGAACAAATAATTGGTATTATATCTGTCTCTGAAGAAAATAAGCGCCAGCTCTTAGTATCGGGCTATGATGTCAAGATGCTCGCAGACAAAATTGACGTTATAAAAAATGCGGTTGATAGAACTGTTTTTTATCCTATTGATAAACAAAAAGCCCGCCTTGCTTTAGGCTTGCCACAAGATAATTTTATTGTGGCCTTTACAGGTTCCTTTATTGAGCGAAAGGGTGTGAGTATTCTCGCCGAAGTGATAGATCAATTAGAAAACGTTTTTGCCATATTTATTGGTCAAGGCCCGCTGGAACCGAAGTGCCGAAATATTTTATTTAAAGGTACACTGCCTAATAAGTTAGTTAATCAATATTTGAGTGCAGCAGATATATTCGTTTTACCCACCTTGGCGGAGGGCTGTTCAAATGCAATTATTGAAGCAATAGCCTGCGGTTTGCCTGTCGTTTCATCTGCGTTGCCTTTTAATGATGAAATACTGGATGAAAACTGCTCACTAAGAGTTAACCCAAAAAGTCATAGTGAAATTAAAGGTGCGATAACCCTATTATACAAAGATGAACTCTTACGTAAGAAACTAGCACAAGGAGCTCTAGAAAAAAGTAGGTCTACGGATATTAGTGTGCGGGCGAAAGCGGTTATGTCGTTTATGAACTCGAAATATCGACTGTTTCTGCAAGCTAATGCAAAAGCTGAATCAACTAAAATAAATTAGAAGGTAGATTGCTATGCGCAGCAAACGTGCTTTGCTCAATGTAATTTCGACGCTATTGTTCCAATTAATAACCATTATCTGTGGTTTTATTGTTCCTAGATTGATCATTGGTACGTATGGTTCTGGCGTTAACGGGGTAATTACTTCAATAAGCCAGTTTTTAGGATATATTATTCTTCTAGAGTCTGGAATTGGGGGTGTTGTTAAAGCCGCTCTATACAAGCCCCTTGCGATAATGGATAAAGAGTCAATCAGTAGCATTATTAAGGCAACGGAAAAGTTTTTTAGGTATGTTGCATTGGCTTTTATTGGGTATAGTTTTGTGTTGGCAGGAATATTCCCACTGTTAGTAAAATACGATTTTGGTTGGTTCTATGTTTTTTCTTTGGTGCTTATTATTGGGTTTAGTACCTTTGGACAATACTATTTTGGCGTCACATATCAGATTTTACTGCAGGCCGATCAAAAGAATTATGTAATTTCGTTACTGCGACTTGGTACGACCATTGTTAACACAATTATCATCGTTGTTTTAGTAAAGTTCGGTGTAGGTATTCATTTAGTAAAGCTGGGTAGTTCTTTGGTCTTTATTATCAGACCGCTTGTTCTTAATTATTACGTAAAGAAAAAATATCAGCTTATACACAACTGTAAGCCGAATAATGATGCTGTAAAACAAAGATGGGACGGGCTAGGACATCATCTTGCTTATTTTTTACATCGTCGTGCGGATGTTATCGTTCTTACTATTTTTGCCAATATTAAAGAAGTTTCGGTATACTCAGTCTATAATTTAGTTGTTTTGGGGATAGAGAATATTACCGTAACACTATCTTCAGGATTCGAAGCAGCTTTTGGTAATATGATTGCAAAGGAAGAAATGGGCGTACTTAATAAAAATTTCCGTATATATGAATTTATCTCTTTTTCTGTGACAACGACATTGTTTACTAGTGCAGCCTTGTTAATTCTGTCCTTTGTCACAGTTTACACAAGAGGGATATCTGATGTCAACTATTACCGGCCAATGTTTGCTTATGTGCTCATCCTAGCAGAAGCGATTTACTGTATCAGACTACCATATTTTTCAGTAACCATGGCTGCGGGTCACTTTAAGCAGACGAGAAATGGTGCATTTATTGAAGCATTTTTTAATATTGTATTATCTGTTATTTTAGTACAACAATATGGTGTAGTGGGGGTAGCCATTGCTACATTATGTGCAATGCTATTTCGAACCTTCCAATATGCCATCTATCTTTCCAACAAGGTTCTTCACAGAAGTGTTTGGCTATTTTGGGGGAGATGTATAGTAAACATTACGGCTGCCATGATTACGATTTATATTGCGAAACTGCTTCCCGTGACTAAAATAGACTCATATTTCCTCTGGTTCTTGCATGCTTGTAGAATTACTTTGATTGCTACCGCCGTCACTCTCCCTCTAAACACGGTCATTTATTACCAGGATGCAAAGAGCTTTATTGAAGTGGTCAAACGTTTATGGATACAGAAAGCAGATAAGCAAGATGAGAAATTACAATAATGTTCCGATACGTATACCTGAAGTGAGTTAATATTTAGTGAGCTTCAAGTACACACTTCCATTAATGTTTGGTGTCTGGCTATTTATTCATTGCTATCTTATTTTATACTAATTATGGATGAAGGTGGTATTTGGGGTGGATCCAGTTAAAATAAGACGATGTAAACGATTTCTAGCCTATCACCTCCCGTGGCTAAAAAACATAACTGATCATCTAAGAAAGCAAACCATAAATGAGATGCCTGAAAAACTAGATGATGCAGAAGAAATTATTTTCACTTGGGAAGAGACATGTGTGCGGAGGCCCGTGATTGGTCTTGTAAATAAAGATACAGATCAGGGACGCTATGCGTATTGGCCTAGATTTGAGCGTTTTTTACATAATAATAACCTTACTTATAAAATTATTAGCATCGAACATGCCAACTGGGTTGAACAACTACAGGATATTGATATTTTAGTATGGAGACCGGATTCCAACCCGGCTAAATTGGCTGAGGCCAAAACAAAAATTCATTTTGTTTCTTCTATCTTGAAAAAGGTTACGTGTCCAAGCGATATAGATTTGTGGTACTACGAAGATAAGATTAGGCAATATTATCTTCTTGCGAATTATCAATTGCCTGTGGTTAATACGTTCATTAGTCATGATTATAAGGAGACCTTAGAATTCCTAGAGCAAACTAAGTACCCTTTAATTTTTAAAGAGAATATTGCCTATGCCTCCAATGGTGTAGTTTTGGTTACTAATAAAAGGCAGGCGCAGCAGATTACAAAAAAAATATTTAACCAAGGATATAAAACATATTGGCAGTACCTATTGCAAAAGAATGTAGTCTACTTCCAAGACTTTATTCCAAGCTGCCAGTATGATCTACGCGTCATTGTCATCGGAGAGTATTTTTGGGGCTACTATCGTCGAGTACCTCCCCGTGATTTCCGTGCCTCCGGAGCTTGGAATGTTGATAAGAGGGGTTTGCCTTCAACAGCTATGTTACTAGCTCGTAGAGTTAAGCAAGCGCTACAAGCTTCTTTTCTCGCGGTAGATATGATTAAAGCTGATGATGCATCAGAGTATCAGATTATTGAAGTTTCTACCTTTATCCAGATCATCTCCGCCGAACAGTTAATAGTAGACGGAGAGCCGGGTCGTTACCTCTACCAAGACGGAGAGTTTATCTTTCAAAAGGGACGCTTCTGGATTCAAGAATTAATGTTGGCCGAAACCATTAAGCTATGGCAAGGATAATGTAGGCGTTACTAAAACGATACTGTCCCAAAAAAGCAAGAAAGGTGGATGCCTATGTTCTCGATTCGCTATGCTAGAGTGACAGACATTCCCGATATTTTAGCGCTACTGCGTCCGTACAATATGCATCATGTCCCTTCTGAAGAAGTGCGTGAAATTGATACCAACTTTTTCTATGTAGCAGAAGCGGAGGGGCGGATGGTGGGTGCTGCCGGCTTTGCCATTCTCACTGCGGAAGTTGGCAAAACTACCTTGATGGCTGTCGATGCCAACTTTGGTAGACAAGGCATCGGGTTAGCCTTGCAAGCTAAAAGAATGTTGGCCATGCACTCACTGGGGTTAGAAAAGGTCATCACCAATGCTGATAGACCTGAAACGATTCGTTGGTACCAAAAACACTTTGGCTATAGAGTCATTGGTTCACTAAAAAAGGTTCATTCCTTTGGTCTTGACACGGTTGATACATGGATAACATTAGAAGCTGATCTACATGAGCTAGACTTACATCAATTTTTACCAGAGATACCAATCCCACCTCTGATTATCAACGCCGCCTTAACCGGCGCCTTACATAGTAAATCGGGCAATCCTAATCTGCCGCTAACCCCCCAGGAAATTGTCACTGATGCGGAAAGGGTATACCATGAAGGGGCTACCATTGTGCATATTCATGCTCGTGATCAGGCAGGGCGTCCCACGACAGATCCCACGATATATGCCGATATTATCCAACGTATCCGTGACCGTTGTCCCGAACTCTTAATCTGTGCCTCCACCTCGGGACGTTGGGGTGAAAGCATAGACGACCGTGCAGCCGTACTTGAGCTAACAGGTGATGTTAAACCAGACCTAGCAAGTTTAACCTTAGGTTCGTTTAACTTTGCTAAACAGGTCAGTGTCAACCACCCGGATACCATCATTGCTTTAGCAACAAAAATGAATGAGCGGGGTATCTTGCCAGAAGCCGAAGTATTTGAACCCGGCATGCTTGACTACGCACGACGTCTCATTCGCAAAAAAATTCTCACGCTGCCGTTTTATTGCAACACTTTTTTTGGTTCCCCCTGCACAATTGCAGCCCGAGAAAAAAATGCCGTGGTACTAAGAGAGGCCTTACCGTTGGATACTTGTTGGAGTATTTCAGGTATTGGTCACCACCAACAAAGGATGACGGCGTGGGCACTCGGTAATAACGCCCATGTACGTATTGGTTTAGAAGATCACCTTTACCTTGATGCAACAAAAGAAACCCTGGCTACCAACGCGACCCTAGTCAGACAAGTCCGGGAGGTCGCAGAAGCGGCAGGAAGAGCGGTTGCTACACCTCAACAGACTTGGGAGTTATTAGCGCAAGGGCGAGCGCGTTTTTGTATGACGTAGCTCGCTAATATACTATAATTTCTCACTAAAATAAGCCTCATGGCTTATTTTTTTTGTCTACCAGCACTACAATCTTGTCAATTTTCTAAAAAGGCAGGATTGTTGCCTAGTTAGCGCGAATAATAGCAAAAAATCCCTAAAGGGGTAACTAAATGAAAAAGTTTGTCATTATCATTCTACCTTGTTTACTTATCGTTGCAGTCTACATGTTTGGCGGTTCCCTCTTTAACGACAAGCCCAAAACATTCTTTGTACTTTCCACCCCAGGGGCACACGGCCCTAGCACCGGAGTAAAAGAATATCCAGGCGAGCTTAAAGTGGCCACTGCCAGCGCTCATCTCCAGAACCTCCATATTCGAGGCAACCTCTATCTTTCACCGGAAAACGGAGGAGGCCTCATTACGCTCTCTAACGTTCAGGTAGACGGAGCCCTCATTATCATTGCCCTAGAAGACCTCACGGTCGGTCTGCGTGACGTTACTGCCCCAACACTAACTGTTAGCCGTTCCACGGGTAAAGTGACCGTTATCAGCCAAGGTTCCACCCAAATCGCTCTATCTCACATTAGTGGCCATACGGTCTTACAAGAAGAGAGCCCTTCTGCCAGCGGCTTTACCCAACTCACCCTCGCAGATGAAGCAAAGGTGGAGCTTTTAGGGTCCTACACCACCCTCATGGTAAACGGTACCAATACAGAACTCCAATTAACCACAGGCATAATAGAGAAAATACAGGTGCAAAAAGGACTTGCCGGTAATCATATAACCATTAATCAGGATGCAGTCGTACAATTACTCGAGCTACATACGGCAGCAGAGGTCGTTGGGGAGGGCATCATCGAAGAGGCCGTACTCTATGTGCCCAATGTAGAGCTAGCGCTCACCCCTAACAAGCTTACTGCTCCTGAAGCCACCATCCCAGAAGAAGATCCAACAGCCATGGAGGGCGACCAGACACCTGTGATCATCTATCCCTTTAGTAAGCCTACGCTACAACGGGGAGAGACAATCGTTGTTCCTGTACGCACCATGCCCATTGAGGGCATCAGCCTCCTTGTCTCCTCCAAAAAT
>JANKMV010000010.1:8579-17228 GCA_024650095.1 Bacillota bacterium
GTTACCGCCTCAGTCCAAGGGGAAGAGATTCTCTTGCGAGCCATCGCCCCTGGAACCACCAGTATTACTGTGATTACCTCTCACCCAGAGCACAGCGATGCATCCACCGTTTTCTCCGTTACCGTAGCTCAAGTTGTTACAGCTGCCCCCACCGCCTCCACCGGCAGTGGCGAGGTGGCAGAGAATACAGCCATCACCTTAAACACCGCCACCGCTGCTGCTACCATTTACTACACCACTGATGGCAGTCAACCTACCACAGGTAGCCTACGCTATGATGCTGCAAATCCTCCCGTTGTTCCCGCAGGTGGCTTCACACTAAAGGCCATGGCTAGCAAAGACGGGCAAACTGATAGTGCCGTGGTAACATATACATACGCCACGCCCGCACCCAACGAGCCTCCACCAGATGACCCTCCACCTGAGGAGGAACCTCTCCCAGAGCCTCAAGATCCTGATGAGGAAGAGACTGCCGGTGAAGATGAATAAATGAAGGGTCGCAAATACTCATGATACTATTTTTTACAATTTATCTATTTTAGTCCTTCATCTGGCAGGGAATATACAACCATTTGTCGAAAAGCAATAATACAGGAGGACGATATGACAAAATTCATTGATTTACACTGTCACCTCCTACCCAACATTGATGACGGTCCGGCCACACTGGCAGACTCGGTAGCGCTAGCCCAAGCTCTTGTCAGTCAAGGATTTACCACGGTGGTGGCCACACCACACTACATAGAAGACTATTCCGCTCTTTATCAACAACATATCATACAACAGTTTAACGCCCTCCAGGCTGCCCTACAAGAAGCAGCCATTCCCTTAACACTTTTACTGGGGGGGGAAATGCTTTTGACTCCACAAATTCTAAAAATACCGGAAGCTACTTTACCTGTAATTAGCGGCACCAAGCTTGTCTTATTGGAACTACCTCTAACCCAAGCCATGCCCCACTATACGCAGCATGTTATGTTTACGCTTCAGTTGCGTGGTTTTCAACCTGTTTTAGCGCATCCTGAAAGAGTACAAGCCTTCCAAGAAGACATGCAACCCTTACTCGATCTACTTCCCGGTTGTCTTTTGCAAATAAACATAGCCAGCCTCTTAGGTCACCACGGCAAACGCGCTCAAAAAACAGCAATGACACTCTGTCAAGTACAAGCCCCCCATTTTTTAGCGACCGATAGCCACCGAGCTTCACAGGTGCAAAAATTCAATATTCCAACCCTCACAACTCATTATCCGGTCCAGTTGCTACTCCATGAGAACCCACAACTCGCCTTACGCAACCAGCCGGTTAAAAAAATACCCAAATCCTTAACAGGTTCTTACAAAGAGAAGCTATTTCGGCTGTTTAAGCGTAAGTAAAAGCACATTCATAACAAAGGAGCCAGACGCAAATGGAACAGGAGCTTGAACTGCGAGAACTTTTCGCCATTATTTCTAAACGCTGGAAAATGATCATGGCCATCTTTTTTTCCGCCATTGCCGTTAGCACGCTTATTACCCTTTATGTTTTACAACCTGTCTATCAGGCCAACACCACCTTACTCGTAGGTAAGCCTGCGGAAGGATCCCAGGTGGTTATTCAAGATATTCAACTGAACCGTCAATTGGTCTCCACGTATGAGCAAATTGCCAAAAGCAATTTAGTGACCAATGAAGTTATCAAAGAACTAAATCTATCGCTTTCTGCTACAGATCTCAAGAGTAAAATTACCGTCAGCCAAGTGGCTGATACGGAAATCATTTCCGTTATTGTTAAAGACGATATGCCTGGTCGTGCGGCTCTGATCGCCAATGGTGTGGCCAGTGCCTTTATTGCTAAAATTGATACCATCATGAATGTGAGCAATGTCAGCATCATCGACCCTGCCATCACCTCCATGGTACCCATTGCTCCCCGCCCCGCCCTAAACATCGCCATTGCTGCCACCTTAGGCATCATGCTTGGCATCTTCGTAGCCTTTGCCCTGGAATATCTGGACAATACCATCAAAACGCCAAAAGATGTGGAGCAATATTTAGAGTTACCTCTTCTAGGTATTGTCCCCTACTATGAGGGAGAACGATGATAAAAAAACATAGACAAAAAAGAAACAACGACGAGTCCAAACTAATAACCTCAAAAAATCCGAAGTCTCCCGTATCAGAAGCGTTTCGTACCATTCGCACCAATATCGAGTTCTCTGGCATCGATGCCAAAATTAAAACTATTCTCGTTACCAGTTCTCAACCTGGGGAAGGGAAGTCCACCGTTACCGCGAATCTAGCTGTCTCCATGGCAACGGGTGGCAAGCGCGTGCTCCTCATTGACGCCGACCTACGCAACCCTACCCAGCAACGCTTCTTCCCCATAGCACCTACATTAGGCTTAACCAATCTTCTCTTAGATGAAACCCTAACGCTAGAAGAAGTTATTATCAATCCCGAAGACAACCTCTTTTTGCTCACCAGTGGACCCACCCCACCAAATCCTGCCGAACTTCTAGGTTCAGCCAAAATGCGCACTTTCATAACGTCCATGAGCGAAGTTTTCGATATCATCCTTGTCGATTCTCCACCCGTCTTAGCGGTAGCCGACGCCTCCATTCTTGCCAACTACCTTGACGGCACCATTCTTATCACCGGTGCTGGAGATGTTCCTCGAGAACGTACCCTGGCCGCCAAAGAGCAACTGACTAAAGTTAAAGCCAACATCATCGGAACCATCCTCAACAAAGCACCCATGAACGAAGGCTATTATTATCAATATTACTACGGTTCACGCTAAATTTTGTCGATAAAGGTATAACTATTGTAGAGACATCTTTACTGTTTCTACTTCTTTTATAATACACATAGAGGGAATTTTCAATTTGGGGGGCATAAAATGGATTTACGCATTAATAAACGCCATATTGTACTGGTAGTAGCCGATGCTTTTCTAATCGCGGCTGCCGCCTACCTTGGGCTCCTCTTGCGCTTCGATTTCCAGCTCGCAAATCCCTATCTTGCACAAACCAATCAACAAATCTTCAACATCATCGCTATTCGTCTCGTTATCTTCTACCTCTTTGGCCTCTATCGGCCGCTCTGGAAATATGCTAGCATTTACGAGCTCATGCTTGTTGTCTCTGCCGTTACCTTCAGCTCAGTTATCATTTACCTTTATTCTAGCATCATCCTCGCAACGCCCTTTCTTACTGCGAATTATATCATTGCGTGGTTTCTCAATGTCACCTTCATCGGTGGTATCCGTATTCTCGTTCGTATTCTTCCGCACCACATCATTAAAAGCCGTGCTGCCCAATCCCGCGTGCTCATTATTGGCGCCGGTGCCGCCGGCATCATGGTGGTTAAAGAGCTACAATCACAATTTGCCACCCTCAAAAAACTGCCCATTGGCTTTATCGATGATGATCCTGCTAAACAACGCTGTGGTATCCATCGAGTGAAGGTCCTCGGCACGCGAGACGATATCCCCACCATCATCGAAAAGCATAATGTCAATGAAGTGATCATTGCCATTCCTTCGGCACCACGCAGCGAAATAAAAAAGCTGACTCGCCTTAGCAGTCAGCATCCCGTACAAGTCAAAATCATCCCCGGTGTCCATGAACTGATTAACGGCACCGTTTCCATCAACAAAATACGCTCAGTGCAAATTGAAGATCTCCTCGGTCGCGAAGAGGTTAAAACAAACCTCACCGAAATGGCTCAGTACCTACATAACGAAATCGTCTTAGTTACCGGTGCCGGTGGCTCCATCGGTTCCGAACTCTGTCGCCAAATCATGCCCTTTCAGCCACAAAAATTATTACTTCTCGACCATACCGAAAACAATGTCTACGACATTGAAATGGAACTGCGTCACCATCACACAACCTGCGCCATTATTCCCGTAGTCGCCGATGTGCGTGACCCGAAACGGATTCACGATATTTTCACCCTCCATAAACCAACGGTCATCTTCCACGCCGCCGCCCATAAACATGTACCCTTAATGGAAGCTAACCGTGAGGAAGCCATCAACAACAATATTAACGGCACCAGAAATGTGGCAGAAGCCGCCCACCGTCATCACGCTAAAAGCTTCCTCCTCATTTCCACCGATAAAGCCGTCCGCCCCTCCAGTGTGATGGGGGCCACAAAACGAGTGGGCGAAATCATCATCCAAACGCTCGCCCAACATTCTAACACCCACTATTGCGCCGTGCGTTTTGGTAACGTCTTAGGTTCCCGCGGCAGCGTCATTCCCCTCTTCAAAAAACAAATTGAGGCCGGTGGCCCCGTCACCGTCACCCATCCCGAGATGACCCGTTACTTTATGACCATCCCCGAAGCGGTGCAACTTGTTATTCAAGCAGCCGCCATGGGTAACAACGGCAATATCTTTATCCTCGATATGGGGGAACCGGTTAAAATTTGTGACCTCGCCCGCGATCTCATCCGCCTCTCCGGCTTTGAACCAGAAAAAGATATTAAGGTGACCTATACAGGAATCCGCCCTGGCGAGAAGCTCTATGAAGAGCTCTTTATCGAAGAAGAAGGAAACCTCAAAACAACCCACGAGCGTATTTTTGTGGCTAAACCCACAGATCATACCTCCGTTACCTTCCAGCAGGAAATAGACTACCTAGAATCCATTCTCCACACCAACCTCCGTGAGTATCACCTAAAAAGCGTAGCTAAAAAGTATAACGTAAGTTAAGCCTGCTGATGTGCGTAACAGCTTTCCGGCAAGCGTTTCTTTTTCATACCCAAAAGGAGGACTCCATGGGACACCCAAAGCGCAGTAAACAACGAGAGCAAAAAAAACAGCATAAGCACCAGGAAATGCTTGGGCGTAGAACAGCCTCTGATGTGCTGGATCTAACACCACAGAATGCTGTGGGGATGATGAGAAGGCGCGAGTATGATATTCGGTATAAGTAATGCTGACGTTAACCAATGTATCTAAAAAAGAGGCGGGTTTATGAATTATCTAAGTCATCGAGTTGTTATGAAGTGCGTTCATTGCAACGTGGTGGCTTATTTTGCTTTAATGGGGAAGTAAATCGCAGTAATTATCTTGTTGATGAGCAGTACATAATCAGGAGGAAACATATTATGGTTTATTTAAAAATCAGAAGATTAATCGATATTATACTTTCATCACTAGGACTTATCATATTATCTCCTGTTATTTTAGTACTCATTATAGCGATTAAGCTTGACTCTCTTGGGCCTGTTCTCTTTAAACAGAAGAGAGTCGGGACCCATAAATGTCATTTCCATATATTGAAGTTTAGAACTATGCGAATAGATACACCAAAGGACACGCCTACTCACTTGTTAGAGAATCCGGACCAGTGGATTACAAAGGTCGGTAAGTTCCTACGCAGAACATCTCTTGATGAACTGCCACAGATCTGGAATATCTTTGTTGGTCAGATGAGTATTATTGGTCCAAGGCCAGCATTGTGGAATCAGTATGATCTTATTCAAGAAAGAGATAAATACGGTGCAAATGATGTGCCTGTAGGGCTTACTGGATGGGCACAGATTAATGGTAGAGATGAAATTGAGATTGATGAGAAGGCAAGACTTGATGGAGAATACGCTGAGAAGATTGGGTTCTTGATGGATGCAAGATGCTTCTTTGGAACGATATTTAGTGTTATTAGAAGTGATGGTGTTGTTGAAGGTGGCATTGGGGTTAAGGCTAGGACAACTGCCGAAACGTCTGCATCCAATTGTATGAATTCTAAAGCTGCTGAGACAATGACAAGAATGAAGATACTTGTAGTTTCTCAGTACTATTTTCCAGAACAATTCAGAATTAATGATATATGTGAGCAGCTAGTAGTAGATGGACATTTCGTTACTGTATTAACTGGGTTGCCAAACTATCCTAAAGGTGAAGTTCCAAACGAATATAAGTGGGGCAAAAGGAGAAAAGAAGTGGTTAATGGAGTAGATGTAATCCGCTCATTTGAAGTAGCAAGAGGAAACGGAGCAATTAGGCTAGGTCTGAACTATTTAAGTTACATGTTTTCTGCTTCTTTAAAGATCTTTTTTATGAAGAAAGACTTCGACTTAATATTTGTTTATCAGCTATCTCCTGTAACCATGGCTTTTCCAGCAATTATTGCAAAGAAAATTACTAAATTACCTATATATTTATATAGCTGTGATATTTGGCCAGATTCTATGAAAAACATTATTTCTGATGAGAATAGTATTGTATATAAATTACTCAAAAAAATTAGCACATACATTTATTCTCAAAGTGATGGTGTTGGAATCACTTCTAAGCCTTTTTTTCGTTATTTTAATAAAGTTCATTCCATACCAATGGACAAAATATCTTATATCCCTCAACACGCTGAAGAGACATACTTGAGTATTAACGAACCTGAAGATAACGGAATTGTTGATTTTGTGTTTATGGGCAATATCGGAATAGCTCAAGATATAGACTGTATACTTGACGCTGTTCAGAAATTAAAGAGTGATTTCAATTTTAAAGTTCATTTTGTGGGGGACGGATCATATTTGGAAAATAGCAAATTAATTGTTAATGAGAAGGGGCTATCGAATCATGTAGTTTTTCACGGTCGGCACCCATTAGATTATATGCCGAAATATTATATGCTCGCAGATGCTTGCTTACTAACTCTTAAAGGTGATAGTTTAGTTGGACTAACTATGCCATCAAAATTACAAGGATATATGGCGGCTGGAAGGCCTGTAATAGGTGCTATTAATGGTGCTGCACAAGAAGTTATCAAAGAATCAAAATGCGGAGAATGTGTTAATGCAAGTGATTCTAAAGCTTTAGCTAAAGCGATGAAAGACTTCATTGAAAATCCAAATAAGTATAAGAATTGTGGTAATAATGGTAGAAAATATTTTATTGATAATTTTACAAAAGATATTTATATGAAAAAACTCACTTGTCAATTCATGAAAGTATTGGAGGCAAACTAACATGTTTAAGAATAAAAAATTTCTAATTACAGGCGGAACTGGTTCTTTTGGAAATGCTGTAATGAAGAGATTTTTAGATACAGATGTTAAAGAGATTAGAATTTTTTCTCGTGACGAAAAGAAACAGGATGATATGAGAAAACTTTATAAGAACGATCAACTCAAGTTTTATATAGGAGATGTAAGGGACCTTGCTAGTGTAAAAAATGCAATGCATGGAGTAGATTATATTTTTCATGCAGCAGCCCTAAAGCAAGTACCATCCTGCGAATTTTTTCCGCTTGAGGCAGTTAAGACTAATGTACTGGGAACAGATAATGTACTTACAGGTGCAATTGAAATGGGAATAAAGAAGGTCATTTGTTTGTCTACAGATAAAGCGGCATACCCAATAAATGCGATGGGTATCTCGAAAGCGATGATGGAAAAAGTTTTCGTTGCAAAAGCAAGAACTGTTAATCCAGAAAGAACTTTAATATGTGGGACGAGATATGGTAATGTAATGGCTTCAAGAGGCTCAGTAATTCCATTATTTGTAGATCAAATTACAAGTGGACAACCTTTGACAGTGACAGATAAAAACATGACAAGATTCTTGATGAGCTTAGAAGAAGCTGTTGAGCTTGTGGTGTTTGCATTTGAGAACGCTGAAGCAGGGGATATTATGGTTCAAAAAGCACCTGCTTCAACAATTGGAGACTTAGCTCAAGCTGTTAAAGAGCTATTTGATTCTGATAATGAGATTAAAATTATAGGTACTCGTCATGGTGAAAAATTATACGAAACGCTTTTAACTAAGGAAGAACATGTAGGCGCACAAGACATGGGCGGTTTCTTTAGAGTTCCTGCAGATAAACGGGATCTTAACTATGATAAATATTTTATTGAAGGAAATGAAGAACTTCAGCAAGTAGAAGATTATAACTCACACAATACAGAAAGACTCAATGTTGGGCAGATCAAGGAGAAGCTCTTGAAGCTCGATTATATACAGGAAAGGCTAATAAACTGGGAGGGAAGATAATGAAGGTCTTAATCCTAGGTGGGACAGGTATGGCAGGACACACGATTACTATATATTTTAAAGAAACGGGTCATGATGTAACTGCTTTTAGTAGGAGCAAAGTAGATTATTGCAAGAATATAAATGGGGACATCACTGATTTCGAGAACTTAAAGAAGATTATCAATGAAGGTCAATATGATGCAATTATAAATGCAATAGGAATATTAAACCAGGATGCAGAAGCTAACAAATCAAAGGCAGTTTTATTGAATAGTTACTTGCCTCATTTTTTAAGCGAGACAACTAAAGAGATGAAGACAAGAGTTATACATATGAGCACTGACTGTGTTTTTTCTGGAAAGACTGGTGGTTACTCAGAGACCTCGTTCAGAGATGGAGAGACTTTTTATGATAGATCAAAAGCGCTGGGTGAACTAGAAAATAAATTAGATCTTACATTGAGGAATTCAATTATTGGACCCGATATGAGCAAAAGAGGGATAGGTCTTTTTAATTGGTTCATGAAGCATGATGGTCAGATCAATGGGTTTACTAAAGCTATATGGACGGGTGTAACAACATTAACATTAGCAAAAGCTATGGAACAAGCATTAAAAGAAAATCTAACCTGGATCAGCTTGGTATAGAAAAGGGCAAAGAGTATGCCAAAAGAATGGGAATCA
>JANKMV010000110.1:0-2783 GCA_024650095.1 Bacillota bacterium
TGGCGTCAATGTCTTCCCCACCCAGGTTGAAAGCGTGCTCCTCGAGGTGGGTGAAACGGAGCCCCATTACCAACTGGTTGTGACTCGTGTGGGGAGCCTCGATATGTTGGAGATTCAAGTGGAAGTATCTGAACGTATGTTCTCCGATAAGGTGAAGCGTTTAGAAGAATTGGAGAAAAAGATCCACGCACAAATTGATTCCGTCTTAGGCATTAGCGCAAAAATTCGTTTGGTGGAACCTAAAACGATCCCACGCAGCGAAGGTAAAGCCAAACGGGTCATCGATAAACGAGAAATCTAGGGGGGTAAGCAATGAGTAAACAACTGCATCGGGAGAAAATCCTAGCGATTAAACCCTATGTGCCGGGTAAGCCCGTAGAAGAAGTGGAACGCGAACTAGGCATTAGTGGTGTAATAAAACTGGCGTCCAATGAAAATCCGCTAGGTCCTGCCCCGGCTGCTATCCGCGCCTTGCAGGACATGGCAGCCACTGTCTCCGTCTATCCTGATGGTAACTGCTACTACTTAAAAGAAGCCTTGGCAAATCACTTGGGTGTGACACCGGCCAACCTCATTGTCGGTAACGGTTCGGATGAAATCATAAAAATGATTGCCGAAGCATTCTTAGACGAAGGGGAAGAAGCCATCGTTGCCGATCCCACCTTCTCTGAATATGATTTTGCCGTCAAAGTTATGGGAGGACGCACCATCGTTGTGCCCACCAAGGACTTAACGCATGATGTAGATGCCATGGTAGCCGCCATTACAGAGAAGACCAAATTGCTTTTCATCTGTAACCCCAATAACCCCACTGGTACAAAAGTGGGAAAGGCAGAAATCACGACGCTGATGGAGCGGGTGCCCGCGGGTGTCATCATTGTCTTTGATGAAGCGTACTATGAATATGTGATGGATGAGGATTTTCCCCAAACAATAGAATATGTGAAGGCGGGACGTGATGTTATCGTTCTGCGTACCTTTTCTAAAATTTATGGTTTGGCCGGCCTGCGGATCGGTTATGGTGTTTCTACACCGGAATTAATTGGCATGATCAGCCGGGTTAAAGAGCCCTTTAATGTTAACTTACTGGCACAAGCTGCAGCTCTGGCCGCCTTGAATGATCCCGCCTATGTGACCGAAAGTCGTCAGGTCAATGAAGAGGGGAAAGATTATCTCTACCAAGAGTTTACTCGTCTTGGCTTAGCCTATATGCCCACACATGCTAACTTTATCTGGGTACAGATCAAAGCCGATTGCCAGAGAGTTTTTGCCAAGCTCCTACGTCTTGGTGTCATCATCCGCACCGGTGATATATTCGGTGCGCCCGATGTAATCCGTGTCACCGTGGGTACATCCGCACAAAACAAACGCTTTATCGAAGCGCTAGCTGCCGTCTTGACAGAAGAAGGCGTTATTGGTTAAAATAGAAAGTACAACTACATAGAATCCTAGGGGTGCCCCACTAATGGGCTGAGAGACAGGACAAACCTGCCAACCCTTCGAACCTGAGATGGATTATACCAGCGTAGGGAAGGACCGAACAAGTGGCTACCAAGCCGCGGACTCTAAGGTCCGTGGCTTTTTGCATTCTTGCTTGGGGCCAGGTTAGAAGTTTTGAACTTTCTTTATGCAAAGAGGGAGTAAAAGGGAGGACGACAGATGGATACAGGAAAAATTTTAGCGAGACTTCGTGCACAAAAACCATTGATTCACCACATAACCAACCAAGTGACCATCAGTGAGTGTGCCAATATTACCTTGGCCGCAGGTGGGTTACCCATTATGGCCCATGCAGTGGAAGAAGTGGAGGAAATGGTGGCTCAGGCCGGTGCCCTGGTACTGAATCTCGGGACATTGACACCAACCCAGGTGGAAGCCATGGTGCTGGCGGGACGGCGTGCCAATGCACTGAAGATTCCCATTGTGCTCGACCCTGTGGGTGCAGGTGCCACTCGTTTGCGATCAGAGAGTGCCAAACATCTCCTTGCCGAATTACATATCGATATTATTAAGGGCAATGCCGCGGAGATTACCATGCTAGCAGGTGGGGTTGCCGAAATTAGAGGGGTAGAATCTATTTCCGTTTCCAGCAGTGTTTCGCCCCTAGCAGCAGCCCTAGCGCGGGAGACGGGGGCGGTGGTTGCCGTTACAGGCGTCGTTGATTTGGTCACGGATGGTACGTGGCTAATTGAAGTCCATCATGGTCATCCCTTAATGGCAGCGGTGGTGGGTACTGGCTGTATGACTGCTTCTGTGATGGCTTGTTTTGCCGCTGTTGAAGAGAACCACCTACTAGCTGCCGTGGCGGGCTTGGTCGCCATTAATGTGGCCGCAGAGGAGGCAGCACAAGAGACAGATGCGCCTGCCACATTCAAAATCAAGTTGTTTGATAAATTACATGGGTTAGCGCCCCATTCGTTAACGGCGAGGCAAGAAATTAAGAAGCGGGTGATTGGCTAATGAAGATCAGGAAGTTAACGGGCATGGCTCTATTGATTGCCATGGGTACTGCCGCGGGTATCTTTTCCATACCCATTCCCCTACTAGGCGCCAAAGTGGCACCGGTACAGCATGCCATTAATGTCTTGGCAGCCGTTCTCTTTGGTCCTGGCCCTGCTGTGATGGTGGCGTTTCTCATTGCGCTCTTGCGCAACTTACTAGGAACAGGAACCATTTTGGCTTTCCCGGGAGGTATGATTGGGGCTTTAGTAGCAGGTTTAGCCTATCGTGTGCAGGTTTTTCTGTCCGGCTTGGAGAGCTTGACGTTAGGTCTGGTTCCTGCC
>JANKMV010000110.1:2793-7022 GCA_024650095.1 Bacillota bacterium
ATCGTGTGTGTCATAAGGAATATGCTGCGGTGATGGGGGAAGTCTTTGGTACTGGCGTGCTGGGTGCACTAGCAGCCTTTCCACTTGCCCGTTTTATCTTGGGGCGCGATGTTCTTGCTTTTGGCTTCATCATTCCCTTTGCCCTGAGCAGTTTTGCCGGCGCTGTGGCAGGTTACGTCGTTTTACGTGTTGTAACAACCGTTTGGAATCAAGAAGGAGAGAGAGGTAAAGCATGACAACACAAAGAAGTAAGGCTTGTGCGGGAATTGTAACGAAAGAAATGGAGTTTGTTGCCGAGCGCGAAGGGGTAACGCCCGAATTTATTCGCCAGGGGTTAGCCGATGGAGTACTGGCTTTACCCGCCAATATTAATCACAAATCCTTACAACCCGGTGTGGTGGGTAAAGGTACGCGCACTAAGGTCAATGCCAATATTGGCACATCCACTGATTTTCCGGATACCGATGATCTTTTGGCAAAATTGGCAGAGGTGATAGACGCTGGCGCAGATGCAGTGATGGATCTTTCCACAGGGCCAAATATATCTGCCACGAGGCGGCGTATTCTGGAAGCATGTCCACTGCCGGTGGGGACAGTCCCTGTTTATCAGGCCATGGCAGATGCCCATGCTAACTATGGTGCCATGCTCAAACTCACAGCCGATGACTTATTTGCTGTGATTGAAGAACATGCAGCCGATGGTGTCGATTTTCTCACCATTCACTGTGGTGTCACACGTCAAGTGGTGGAGGCATTAAAAAAGCGTCGTCGTGTCACGGATATTGTTAGCCGTGGGGGCGCTTTCTTGGCAGGGTGGATGCTTCACTATGACTGTGAAAATCCACTCTATGAACAGTACGACCGTCTGTTAGATATTGCCTTACGCTACGATGTAACGTTGAGTTTGGGGGATGGATTGCGACCGGGCTGCTTGGCCGATGCCACAGATGCAGCGCAAATTCAAGAACTGCTCATTTTAGGGGAGCTAGTGGAGAGAGCTTGGGCCCGTGGTGTGCAAGTGATCGTGGAGGGGCCTGGTCATGTCCCTCTTCATCAGGTGCAAACCAATGTCCAAATACAAAAAGCACTTTGTAAAAACGCGCCCTTTTATGTGTTGGGTCCTTTGGTCACGGATGTGGCGCCGGGGTATGATCATATTACGGCGGCCATTGGCGGTGCTTTAGCCGCGTGGGCCGGTGCAGATTTTCTCTGCTATGTAACACCTGCAGAGCATCTAGGATTGCCTGATGCCAAAGATGTAAGAGATGGCGTCATGGCTACGCGCATCGCAGCTCATGCCGCTGATATCGCCAAGGGGCTACCAGGCGCACTTGAGTGGGATTTATCCATGGCAAAGGCACGTAAAGCTCTAGATTGGCCCGGGCAAGTTGCTCTAGCCATTGATCCTGCCCATGCAGCTGCTGTGCGCAAGGAGAAGAATCCTGAACATCGGCAGGAATGTTCCATGTGTGGAGAGTTTTGTGCCATGAAAGTAGTGGCCGATGCGCTAGGTACGGATGTACCGGACTGCTAGACGTAGGAAACCCCCAAAACACTACGCGTGTTTTGGGGGTTTTTATACTACAATCCGCATGTAGCCAACAATCTTGACCGTTCCGAACCAGAAAAAGTAGCTCAATAGGGTGTAGCCAATGGATAATGCTGGATCTTATAACACTGCAAGCGCGGAACGGTCAAGACCGTTGGCTACACTTTGGCTACGTTATCAAGAGACCGTGCTCGGAAAATTTGAACATGGAAAAGGTGCGCTATGGGAGTAGTACAACGCCGATGGGCGATTTACGCTATGACGTAAGTTACATAATGTTAATTCGTAGAGTCGGGTGCAGTTTTGGTCATACGAATTTTATGGATGCGGTTTTTTTCCACAGCTTCGATGGTGATGGTGAGATCTGCAAAGTGGATGGATTCATTTTCTGCAGGAACATGACCAAAGAGATGGAAGGCGAGGCCGCCCACTGTATCGTATTCTTCTTGTGGTAAATCTTCGTTTAATAGTTCATTCACATCGTCAACAGATATGCGAGCATTGAATATATAATCTCCGGCCCCTATTTTTTCATATAAAGGATGGGTTTTATCGAATTCATCACCCATTTCACCAACGATGGTCTCCACTAAATCTTCGAGAAACGCTAACCCAGCTGTGCCACCATACTCATCAAGCACCACGGCGATATGCGTTTTTGCTTGTCGCATCTCGCGTAAAAGTTCGCTGACTCGTTTTGTTTCGGGAACAAAGAGCGGTTCTCGCATAATTTCGCGCACATCATACATGTTTAACTCTAAACCGTGACGCATCAGATCTTTGGCGTGGATAATGCCGACCATTTGATCCAAACTGTCTTGATAGACTGGAATACGAGAGTGCCCGGTAGCGATGGAAATTTGCCAAGCTTCTTGTAGCCCTGCTTCTACGGGCAGTGCCACCGCATCAATCCGAGGGAGCATCACTTCGCGTACCAGTGTATCGTTTAGCTCAAAGACATTGGTAATCATGGTACGTTCCTGCGCTTCTAGGGTACCTTGCCCTTCCCCTAGGTCTACTAAAGTGCGAATTTCCTCTTCCGTTACAAATATCCCTTCCTTGGGCAACGTACCCCCGAGGAGGCGAATGAAGAAAGAGGAGAGAGAACTTAACGTTTTCACGGCAGGAGAAAAGAGCTTCTCCAATATGCCAATGGGTCGTGCCACGTGAAAGGACAACCATTCACCATTAGCCGCGGCAAAGGTTTTAGGTGTGATTTCTCCAAAAAGTAAGAGGAGCACAGTGAGGGTGGCAATGGCAATGCCGACGCCCCGTTGTCCAAAAAGGCGGATGGACATGGTTGTTGCCAGGGCAGTGATGCTAATGTTCACTAAATTATTGCCAATTAAAATAGTAGAAAGCATTCTATTGGGGCGTTTTAGTAAATCGTCCACCAGCATGGCGCGACTATCACCCTGTTCTGCCAGATGGCGAATACGTGGCCTGTTTAAGGATGTTAGCGCTGTTTCAGAACCTGAAAACAAGGCGGATAGGCTAATGAGTGCCGTAAGCAACAGCCATTCCCAGCTAGCCACCATCATGTACTCACCTCCTCAGCTGTCCCGTATGGGTAGTATGATTATTTTTCACCTAAAATGTTACGTATCTGCTTCTTGATGGGCTCGAGAGCTCCCTGCACATCTCCCGCAGTTGCAGAAAGAAACAGTTGGGGTAACCGTCCGGCCACTTCCACTTTATTGCGCATTTCTTGGGTAACCACATCGCCGCGACCTCCCAACAAGGTGCCTTCTTGGTCGTAGACAGGGTGAGCCAGTGTTTTGCCCAGTACATAGGCATGAATTTTTTCTGTGGTGGCATCCTCTAGCTCACGACCACCTTGAGTGACTTTACTTTGTACCTGTACCCATAGTTCTCGTAGTTCCGTGGTTGCACCACTGATATCATCATCTAACTTGCGGGATAGCCACTCCTGGGAGCGTCCTCGCAAGCTTTGCCAGGTGTCCATCAGTATCTTGCTACCACTATCCAACTTTTCGCGGGTAAAATCCACTCCGTCTAACAGTTCACCCACGCCTGCTGCAAAGAGGAGTTGAGTTAACCGATTTTTTGCACGTGCTGATTCTACGATTTCGGTCGTAACGGTCTCACCTTTGCGAATAATGGGGCCACCGTCTTCATCAAACACATCTTGCCTTACCGATCGTCCTATGGCAAAATCAACGGCTTTACTTTCTAATGAACGCACCAATTGTTGGGCGGTATGATCGGGCACAGCATGTTCAGCTTCGCGCACCTGTATTTTATAGTCTTTATTGACAATGACAAAATCACGTCCAAAATTTTCCACCACTGTGACGGGAAAGGCGAGATGTGCGCGCGGCTTTTCAATCATCATAAACAGCTCAGCCAAGGCACCATCCTCAGGATTAAAGGAAAAATCCTCTACAGTTCCCGCAAACGTCCCATCCACTGTGACCACGCGTGTGCCCAGGAGTTGGCTTTCTGCCAGTGAGGCTAGCTCGGGCTGCTCGTCTGCTGGTTGGACAGCTTCTGCGGACATAATGGTTACCGCATCATTACCAATGCTGCGCAACTGTACAAAGGGTATTAATTCAGTGTTCGTTTTCAGGAGTGCACGCTCTCCCACTTCTAGTGCTGCGACACGTTTAGTTTTACGATTAACAACCAAACCTTGGACGCGGCCAAGGGATCTGCCTTC
>JANKMV010000111.1:0-3120 GCA_024650095.1 Bacillota bacterium
GGTCCATGGACCAGCTTTTTTGTGTCTGGTGTGATTATCTTTTTAGCGCTTTGGGTACTTTGGGTTGATAGAGCATACACCAACATGCTGAGGCCGCACCACTAATTGCGACGAGAGTAAGAATCCCAGCGAGAAGAGAGAGGATTTTCTTTTTCATAATAGTACCTCCTTCTATAATATATAAAATAGATTACCATGAAAGTGAGCAAAATCCTGCTAGATGTCGAATCATTACAAAAAACAACATATTTACTTGTCATTCATCCCATTTCGCAAAAAAAGTGGGTCGAAGATGGCAATTACTTGGTAACCGAGCGGTGTAAGCAAAAACGACTGCCACAAAAGTCCTAGATTTCCGGCAAAATAATGGATGGACCATTTTCCTTTAGTGATGAACACGTACACACCCAGCAGTCCCCACAGGGTAATCATACTAAAAGAAAGTAGACGTAAGGTCTTAATCTGTCTGACTGAGGTAATGGGTTTTTGGGGGACATCTGCAGGCACACGTAAGTAGGCGATAATCATGGCAAGACAAGGAGGTACGAAGATGGTGAGAGCATTACCTGCATAGAGCGGTGCGAATAATGTTGTTAGATAAGCCAAGAGCAAAATAATAACTGTGCCAAGAAATAGGCAGCCATGTGGCGAGGATACATGAGCACCGCCACTTACCTTCCGGTAAAGCATCATTACGCTGAGTACAGACATGGTTTCATACAGTAAGCCTAGTAACACGGAAAGTATAATTGCCATAATGAGGCTCAGCGAAGTGAATAGTAAAGAAGATAGCCCATACTCAATGACTTCACTTTGTGAGGTGTCGAGATTCAGTTCGCGAGTGAGGTAACTAATAAATCTTTTCATGATTCTCAATCCTTACTCTTATTTATGAATATAGGAAGAATAAGTGGATTTTTTATGATAATTACGAATACGAAAGCCTAGGAAAAAAATAAGGAAGAGACATAGCTGAGTTGGTATGGAGGCAGCGATGCGAAGCCAAGGGTCAGCGAGAACATCTGCTATGGTCAGGGAGAAAATTCGTGTAAAGATAGGAAGCACAATGGCTTCACTGAGTGCGAGGGCTATAAGCGCCACCACTGCAGCTGCAAATGCTTTTTTGAAGTTTAAACGATAGAAAAACATAATAATCGCTATGAGGGCGATCATGATCGCTAGGATATGGCTGCCTTCGGTAAATAATCGACGCATGATGAAGGCACAAACCATATAGACGAGTCCCACACGTATGGCTACACTAAAATTGGGGCGTATACCCGTTAGCGTCAAGCCAACTGATGAAACAAGAATACCCTCAGGCAAAGCAAGGAGAAAAAGTGTAACGATTGACATTGTTTCCATATTATCAGCCCTTTCGTAGTTGCAGTGGTAGCACAGGAAAGGTGACAGTGAAAATGGTTCCTTGGCCTGGTATACTTTCTGCTTCGATGCGACCATCGTGAGATAGGATAATTGTTTGGGTAATGGCAAGGCCAAGACCCGTCCCTTGTTCACGAGTGGTGAAAAACGGAGTAAAGATACGTTGTAGTGTTTCTTTTGGCATGCCGATGCCATTATCTTCAATGGTAACGGTGATTTGCTCTTGCTCGTGGTCATAGCGTGTGCTAACAGTGAGTGTGCCTCCATTTGGCATGGCTTGGAGTGCGTTGGAATAGAGGTTCATAAACACTTGTACCATTTGGCTTCTATCTAATAAAATTGTGGGGACGTCCTCAGCAAAAGAAGTACTAATTTTTACATTTTTCCGTAGTGCTTCGCTGAGCATAAGGGATGTTGTTCCATCGAGAATTTGGTTGAGTTGTACCTCTTCTTTTTGCAGTTGGGTAGGACGGCTAAAGCGCAGAAATTCTGAGATGATGCGATTAGCCCGTTTTAATTCATCTAAAACTAATGCAAATGGCTCACTTTCGTTTAGTTCTTTGTGTCTGGTACCTAACAGCTGAATATAGCCGTGAACAACCGTGATGGGATTTCGTATTTCATGGGCGATGCCGGCTGCAATTTCACCCGCTAGCGCAAGCTGTTCCATATGTCGTGTCTGCTCATGTAGTCGTTCATTCTCTAGCAATTGTTTTTTTAATGTTTCAATATGTTCTCGAAACCAGTCTACGGTAATGGCAACTAAGAAATACAGGGCCACAAAGGGAAAGATTTCACCCTGCTCAAACGTTATCGCTCTTGTTGATAACCAGCCCGAGCCCAGTACTCTGATCGCCAGCAGACTACTTATACCAGCAATTATAATGCCAGGATGAAATCCACAGAAAAAAGTCGTGGCAAAAATTGTGAGGTGTAAAACATAAAGTATGAGGCGTGCTTCTTCTTTAGAGAAATAGCCCTGTAGAATGGCCAGCGCTAGTAACAATGTGCCCACCAGTGTAGCTGTAAAAACAAGCAGCTTTACCACTAGAGGAAATGCCCGTTCAGAGAAAAAACGGTTTAATAATTTAACTTGCCTTTCTCCCATGACGTACTCCCAAAATTGTGACATATAAACAGACTTGTCTATCTATTTCGACAAGTAGAAATAATTTCCTCTTTAGGATGTCCATGTTTTAAAAAGAGAAGACATATTTTCCAATTGGAACGAATAGGATTGAAATGGAAAAAGACAGGCGGAAAGAGGTGGAAAGAATGGCCAAAAATAAAATGTTTGTGGTGGAAGCACGGCGTATGTTGCCGTTGCTATTCCTCCTAGTGCTCCTGGTGTCTCTTTCGGTGTATGATTCCTTTCGAGCCAGCCCTACGGTAGCTCCGGAAGAAGCGGCTAAAGGCAATGAGGTGAGCTTCATCACCGCTGATAAGGGTGAAAGGAAGGATAATCCAACCTTCCGCCTGGCGGTAGATGGAGAAGGTTGGGCGGAAGTTGCAGAGGAATGGGCTGTTACATTGCCTGAATACCCATTCCAGCCGCAACATGAGGTTGCCTTATTTGCACTACATGCGGAAGTACAAAATGTGCGAACTAGCAACATGGGGGAAGGGGAACTAGAAGTTGAGGTTCGTGTAAACCCGAAGCGCGATTTTTATCAAGTGGTTACTTTACCGGTAACAGATGTAATGTTGGAATCCGGCACAGCTACTTGGAAATTCGTT
>JANKMV010000111.1:3130-6911 GCA_024650095.1 Bacillota bacterium
AAAAAGGGTAACGTACTCACTGAATTCGTTGTTGAAAATACCCAACAAACGATTTCTGACGACACCCCGCAAAAATAATCAAAGGCATGCCGCTGGGCATGCCTTTTCCCTGTTTCCCGCCATCTAGCACCCAGTTAATGAAGCCAGTATTGCAAAGATCATTTTGTAAAGAAATCCGTTATGATAGTCTCACGTAGCTGTGATAAATGGGTGAAGTTCATGGCCTTAACATAAAACTCCTCAAGTTTATCATGGTTTCGCTTAGAAGCACGAATCATTTCAACAGCTTTACCCAATAAATACCAAAAACGTTCTGTATTTTCTGTCCGTTCTGTTGCGTGTTGTTTTAAGCGAGCTGTTTTTGCATAACGACTAAGGGCGAGGGTGGATTGTTCCTTAACGACTTGGACTGGGTTGATTGAAAATGTGTGTGGATAGGTGAATTTAACAAATGCTGTTTTTAAAATAGGCACAACGACAGCATCGATTCGTGCAGGATCAAAGCCACATCGATACACCTCAGTATCATGACCTGCACGGCTGACAGTTTCTCGAATCCGCTCAAGCAGATATGATTTGCCAGAACCTGGATCACCAGAGAGGAGATAAAAGCGCTCAATGTTTTGAAAAATGGAGGGATAAAAATTCACTAAGCCCGCGGGTGTGATGGCACTCCCGTAGAGTTGTCGTTCCACGGGAGGATGGGATGCCGGAGGTAATGCTGAGCTTAGTTCCGTTAGTAGTTTATGTGTCATGGCTGTAACCGCTTGATAATCCATGGCTTGCGCCATGAGCCAGCGTAATTTTTCCATCACGATTGCCGCTTCTTTTAAGTATTGATAGGCTTGCGTAAACCAGGCGCTGTTTTGCTGGCTTAACTCACTAATTTCTCTTTTGTATGGTTGTAAGGATGTCGCATTCCAGCATTGTCCAAGGTTAAGTATTTCATCGTATGCTCCTGGCACACGAGGATCCATGGTATGCGGCGCAGTCCCGTCGGTCATGGCTAACCCAAGTGTGGGGATGGATACCCCATCGAGAGATTCATTGTCTGATGAGCAATAAAACAGTTCAACGTCATATCCCTCCACCGTAGCTTTTTGACCGAGGTGCTTCATAAGGGTGGATTTGCCTGTACCGGGTCCCCCTTTGAGGATGATTAAACGTTTTGTTGCATCATTGGGTATGTAGTGGAACAGCGACTGAAAACCTTGATGGGTATTGGCACCGGCAAAGTAGCTTGTAGCAATTCCTTTTTTCATCCGATTTCCTCCTCGTTTCGTTTACTATAGTATTGTATGACGGGCATACAGAGAGGTGCCTGTCTACGTGCATAAGTTGAATTTCTGGTAAGAGA
Organism: Bacillota bacterium; assembly: GCA_024650095.1. Classification (GTDB taxonomy): domain Bacteria; phylum Bacillota; class Dethiobacteria; order Dethiobacterales; family Dethiobacteraceae; genus JANKMV01. Next base: position 4,488 of record JANKMV010000111.1, read on the forward strand.
GTGGCTATTTCTTCGTCTAGTGTAACTCGTTTTTACTGATTGTACTTTGTGTGTCAACCTTAATATACCCGGAAACGTTTGCTAGTTACGGATACAGATGGTATAATAGCAGTAGAAATGAGGAGGGATACACATGGACAACTGTATATTTTGTAAAATTGTGCGTGGTGAGTTACCCGCCGATGTTGTCTATGAGAATGATAACCTGCTTGCTTTTCGAGATATTAATCCGCTAGCGCCAACGCATGTTGTGGTGATTACAAAAAAGCATTTTACATTTCTTGATGATCTTACCGAAGCCGAGATACAACTTGCAGGAGAGATTCTGTTAACAATAAAGCAAGTCGCCCATAAGCTAGGTGTCGCCGGTGCGTACAAGGTTGTAACCAATTGTGGAGAACGGGCAGGGCAAATGGTGCCTCATCTTCATTTTCATGTATTAGCGGGTAAAAAATTTGCACCCTAAAGAGTGTAGTTATTAAGCCCTACGCGAAGCTTGTTGACAGATCCTTGCGAAATACGATATAATCATAAAAGCATTCGGGTATAATTATTCTCTCTTTCGTCCCGGCAATTTCCCATGCAGGTTGGTAGTGAGGGGAGGGAAAGCAGTTGACGCAGATCAAGGTTGGCAAAAATGAGACGCTTGACAGCGCGATTCGTCGCTTTAAAAAACAGTGTGCAAAAACAGGTGTACTTGCAGAAGTACGCAAGCGCGAACACTATGAAAAGCCCAGTGTAAAGCGCAAAAAGAAATCAGAAGCCGCCCGGAAGAACAATAATAAAAAGCGGTTTGGTTAGTATGTAAACAGCAGGCTCTAGCCTGCTGTTTTAATTTACCCATCAATAGTATATAATGAAAGTGAAGATAAGGAGGGGGAAAAGCCATGGTGAAAAGAATACTGGTGTTCCTTTTATTGCTAATGCTACTGGTGCCGACATTGGCAACGGTGCAGGCGGCCGAAGAGAACCAAACAGTATATGTAGTACCTTTAGAGGGGGCTGTGGAGCCTGGTTTGTATCGTTTCCTACAACGATCCTTTGCGGAAGCGAATGAAAACGGCGCAGCGGCCATTATTTTGGAACTGAACACGCCTGGGGGACTGGTAAACTCCGCTACGGATATCCGTGAACTTATCTATAATAGTCCTGTACCGGTCTACGCTTATGTCCGCTATAGTGCTCTTTCGGCTGGTGCTTTTCTGGCACTCGCTTGTCAGGAATTTTATATGGCACCTGGCAGTACCATTGGTGCTGCCGAAATACAAACCTTGAGTGGTGCTGCGGTAGATGAAAAGACGGTTTCAGCTTGGGAAGCACAAATGCGAACGGTTGCGCAAAACCAGGGGAAAGATCCCCAGGTGGCTGCGGCGATGGTGCGCCAAGAAATCGCCATCGAAAATTTAGTTACGAGTGAACAATTGTTAACATTGACCACAGAAGAAGCTGAGGAAATTGGTTTCACGGATGGTGTTTTTGCCAATCGAGCTGCTTTGCTTGCTGAATTGGGATTAGCGGAGGCCGTGATTACAGAGGTGGTTTTAAGTCCCGCCGAGCGGTTGGCTCGACTTGTAACCCACCCTGCCGCAGCGACGATTTTGATTACAGTTGGCTTGGCTGCACTTGTCATTGAAATTATTGTGGCTGGCTTTGGCGTGGCAGGTGTTGTTAGTATTTTAGCCTTTGCACTCTATTTTGGTGGTAGTATCATCGCCGGTCTTGCCGGAAGTGAAGTGATTGTACTCTTTATTTTGGGTATTGTCTTGTTACTCATTGAGGCAGTGGTGCCTAACTTTGGTGTGATTGGTCTCTCGGGGATCATTGCCATCATTGCATCCATTGTGATGTCGAGTGCTACGCCCGGTGAGGGCATACGCATCTTTGTTATGTCCCTGTTTTTGACGATTTTACTCGTTGCGGGCTTATTCCGTTACTTAAAACGTTCCGGAGCATGGTCGCATATTATCTTACAATATTCGGAAACTAAAGAACGGGGATATGTTGGTCCTACGGATTTCTCTTATTTGCTCGGTAAAGTAGGGCAAACGGTGACGTCACTACGTCCATCGGGTGCCGCTGAATTTGACGGAGAGCGTATCGACGTTATCAGTGAGGGCACCTTTATACCTCAATCTTCTGCCGTTAAGGTTGTGAAGGTGGAAGGAACGCGAGTAGTCGTGCGCGTACAATAGAACGATATGGAGGGATTAGATTGTACGAATTGTTGATTATTGTAGGTTTAGTTGTACTGGGTTTAGCTTTATTGTTAAGCTTTATTCCCTTGGGTTTGTGGATTTCTGCACTTGCTGCCGGAGTTAGAGTCGGCATTTTTAACCTCGTTGCCATGCGCCTGCGGCGTGTCCCACCACAAAAAATTATTAATCCATTAATTCGATCAACCAAAGCTGGCCTAGAATTGACGGC
>JANKMV010000112.1:0-1676 GCA_024650095.1 Bacillota bacterium
ACGTTGACCATGCACTAAAACCTGGCCGAGATTAGAAAGTTGCCTTCGATACCCAGGGTATTTTGTATGCTCAAGGTTTGGCGTTTGCCTTTATGGCAGCAAAAGTGGCAAGTGAAGCTTTAAAAAACTACATTCTCCACACCAGCGGAGATGCCGGAGCCGATCCGGGCGGTCTCCTAATCAGCACAGCCAAGGCAGTTGCCGTCATCGGCAGTGTGCCCTGGCTGGTCAGGTGGCTTTATCTGTTAGGTACGGAGATTGCTTTTGAGGTTTCCGGTTTTAGTGGTATTTCCGCAGAAAATGCGGTTCTTACAAACTATATGCATTCGATAGAAGCTTTGCCCTTGATTCTTATCTTTGTAGGCATAATTTCACTTGTGCTCATAGCCCTGATCTATATTCAGACCTTTATCAGGGCAGCGCATTTGGCGATGCTTGCTGTAATCGGTCCGCTGCTGTCCATTCAGCTGATAGGTGGCGACAGCAATCTGTTTAACTTGTGGGTTAAAGAATTGATCGTGGTTTGTTTTTCTCAGGCTTTGCAGATTTTCATGCTGATGGCCGCCTTATATGCCCTGGGCGGGATGATGACAGGCAATCCCATTACGGCTTTGCTGATGTTTGTCGGTTGGCTCTGGGCGACGATGAAGGCTCCGGCAGCACTGAAACAAATGCTGTACAGCTCCGGTCTGGGCAGAGTTGCCGGTGGAACGGCGCAAACAGCAGGCACAATGATTGTTGTCCGTAAAATGATGACAAGGGGGGCGTAAATTATATGTACCTAATTCCGCGAAATGTACGGCAGCGTTTTGAGTTTTTCCCCGGCATGGGGTTTAAAGAGCTTTTTCTGATAATAGGCGGGCTGGCAGCCGGGCTTGTTATTTTTTTGCTTCTGGGCCTTTTTACAAAATCGGTAGCCAGGATTATTATTTTCGGTCTGACCGCTGCAATCGGTTATTTCCTGGGCAAGGCAGATCCCCGTTCGGGCAAAAATGTACTAGATATCATAAGGGACGCCAAACACTGGCAATTAACTCAGAAAAGGTATTTATATGTTTTCGGGAAGGGTGGCGGTTATGTTAAAACACCTAAAAGAAAAGCTTACTAGTTCCGGAAAAATTGATAAAGAGTCAAGCAAAAAGGCAGCGCAGGAATGGCTGCCAATTGAAGATATCCGTGACAACATTATGTATCTTCGTAATCAGCGGCTTGCTATTGCTCTCAGGGTGGAGGCCGTAAACATCAGCCTCTTATCGGAGAATGAAAAAAGAAAGATAATAGCAGCTTTGCATGAAGTGATAAACGGTTTTCAATTCTCTATGCAATGGCTGTCCCTGGGGAGAAGCGTAGATCTGGACGGATATATTGCGCAGCTGGAAAGGAAAGCTCAGGAGACCTCTGATTTTACCAGAAAAAAACTATTGAAAGGCTACATCCGTCAGGCTGCGGAAATGGCAGCCGGTGGAGATACGCTGGAGCGTAGGTTCTATATACTACTCTCCCAGCCGTTGGAGAAGTATACCGAAGGAGAGCTTTTAAACAGAGCCAGAGAGCTGGCCGGGGATCTACAGAGTGTGGGCTTAAAAGCGGAGCGTTGCGCGACATTGAATGGAATCGGAGATTATTATGGGCAATGGCAATTCCCAAAAGCTATGCTGTTGCAGCAGGACACCGAT
>JANKMV010000112.1:1686-6106 GCA_024650095.1 Bacillota bacterium
CAGCTCCTTGATTTACTGTTTACCTTTTTTCAGCCGGTACAAGCAGGCTTTGAGAAAGCCCCGGAAGCTTCCGGGACGTATCTGCCGCCGGTTTATTAATTTTAAGGGGAGATGAGAGAATGGAAAAGAGAATGATACAGGGTGGTTTCCATGATATACTGGCTCCTTCTGCTTTGGAGTTTCAGACACAGCAATTTATATTTGGCGACCAGGTTGGTAAAGTAACTGTTATTGTTGACTACCCGCCGGACGTAGGTGCGGCCTGGATAAGCAGGATAGCACAGCTGCCCGGAGTGATTTGTTCCATCCATATAACGCCTACCGATCCATATGCTTTGATACAGTCCATCAATATAGCCATTGGTGAGCTGGTATCCAGAGTTGAAAACGGAGGGAATGCTTTAACTGTCCAAAGAGCGGAGGAACAACTGGAACACGCCAAAACACTGTTAAAAAAGATTGACCAAGAACAGCAGCAAGTCTTTTATTACACCTGTGTCTTAATGACACTAGCATCTGATTCGGACAGCCTAAAAAGACGTGTGAAACGGGTGGAGGCGACCTTAGCCGGTGCCGGCATGAGAGGAAGAAGCCTCCTTTTTCGGCAGGAGGAAGGATTAAATGCTGCCGGACCCTGGGCGGCATTGCCCGATGAAGTAAGCATGATGGGCAACAGGAATATGCCGTCGGAGACGATAGCCGCCAGCTTCCCTTTTACCAGTTCGGGTATCAACGACGGGGAAGGCATTGTATTAGGCCGGGACAAAGACGGCGGTGTCATGCTGGTAGATTTATGGCGCAGGGGAGGCGACCGCACAAACTCCAACTTTTTTGTGGTAGGCAAACCCGGCGTGGGTAAGTCCACAGTAGTAAAAAAAATACTGGCCAATGCTTATGGCCAGGGGTGTAGAGTGCTGGTTTTAGATCCCGAAAGAGAGTACAAAGACCTTTGTGCCAATCTAAACGGTAAATGGATAGATTGCGGCGGCGGCAAAGAGGGCCGAATTAACCCCTTACAGGTTAAACAATCACCCAAAGACGAAGAAACAGAAGAGGATAAAGAAAGGCTGTACCAAAAAGAGGTACAAAGAAAAGGTGCGTTGGCCATGCATTTTCAGAACCTGCGTACCTTTTTTACTATGTATCTAAAAGATGTGGATGCTGTTGAAATGTCCATGCTGGAAGTAGCGCTGGAAGAGTTGTATCAAAGCTTTAGCATCGGTTGGGACATAGACCCTGTAGCAGTCCCCAATGACAAATGGCCAACCATGGCCGATCTGTACAGTCTGCTAAAAAGCAAAATAGAAGGGGATAACATACAGGTTCAGCGTTGGGAGAAGCTGGTTCTTTTAATCCGTAAGGCAGCCATCGGAGCAGATTCGTTCCTTTGGAACGGACATACAACTCTTTCTGCAGATGCCGACTTTGTAGTGCTGGATATTTATAACCTGCTGGACGGCGACGAAAGCATTAAAAGAGCACAGTATTATAATATTTTGTCCTGGGCCTGGAACGAAGTGGCACGTGACCGCAAGGAGAAAATTCTGTTAGCTGTTGACGAAGCTTACCTTTTGGCTGATCCGGAGGCACCGCAAGCGCTTGCCTTTTTGCGCAATACAAACAAGAGAATCCGGAAATATGAAGGGGGGCTGTTGACGATTACCCAAAACGTAGTGGATTTTACCGACCCCAGCGTAAAACGCTACGGCCAGGCATTGGTAGACAACCCCTGTTATAAGTTGCTGATGGGTATGGGGGAAAATGATCTTGCTTCTTTAACCGAGTTGATGTTTCTCTCAGAAGCGGAACAGGAGTTGCTTGGGCAGGGAACTAGAGGGGAAGCTCTTTTAGTTGCCGGGAGCAAGCGTGTAAGAGCAAAGATAGAATTGGCAGGGCATGAAATAGAATTATTCGGCGAAGGAGGCGGTCGCTAATGGCGGTACCGGCAGCTGGTGTCGTGGTCAAGCTTATAGCAAAAGCTGCTGCAGCTCTGGCAATGGAGCCGGAGAAGGTGTTGCAGTTAGTGTTACTAGCTTTATTACTGCCGCTAGGTTTACTGGCGGTCTTTTTTGCCGCACCGGCAGTCATGGTGGGCAGTGTTCCTCTGGCCTTGCCGGCACATGTGCAGCTCTATGTTGATGCAGCAGAAGAGATTAACGAGGAATATGGCCTGTCTTTGGACTGGCAGGAACTATTGGCTCTGGATGCTGTTTTGCTTGAGCAGGATTTCTCCCAAACAACCAAGAGAAGAGCTGTAAGTACAGCCATGCTTTTTGTGCAGGAGGAAGTTGAAGAGAAAGAGGAAGAGTTAGATGATAATCAGGAATTGCCGGTAACTTACAAGCAGTTGACATTGGTTGAGGTAATGTCCAGGCAAAACCTAACAGGAACTCAAAAGCAGCAGGTTAACCTGTATCTTGCTTCTGATTTGTCAGGTCTAAAAGCTTCTGGTGCCGGTTTGCTGCCAGGATGGACTCCTAATCCATGGGGGCGTTTTACGTGGCCGCTGCCGGAAGGGTATTATGCCGTTACCTCTCCATTTGGCCCCAGAGTACTTGATGGGGTGGAGGGCTTTCATGCTGGGTTGGATGTTGGTGCCCCAAGAGGAACACCAATCCTTGCCGCCGATGAAGGTAAGGTAACTTATGCCGGTTGGAGGGATACTGCCGGCAGGGCGGTCATTGTTGAACATTCTGCAGGCTATGAGACCAGATATTATCATCTTTACAGAATAAGCGTTAAGGTTGGGCAAGTAGTAGAAAAAGAAGAAGTTATCGGGTTAGTAGGCAGTACCGGCAGAAGTACAGGAAACCATTTGCATTTTGAAATCAGAAGGCGGGGAACAGCAATAGACCCGCTTTCTTTTTATTAGAGAGAGGAGCGTTTATATGTTTTCAATAATTTCGACATCAGAATTGTATGAGGATATAAAGACGGTTGTTGAGAAGAGGGGCAGTGTTCTATATGAAAAAGTTACTGAAGGAGAGGATATCATAAAAGCTTTTGACGAGGCAGGCAGGGTTAACTCTTCTGTGCTTGTATTAGATATTGATGCCGGTGCCGGTATTGATTTGGTTAAAGGAGTTAAGAAGTTTAAAGTGGCCAGACCACATACAAGAATAGTGTTGCTGGCTCCAGGCAGGAAACCTGGAGACCAGGTTATTTCCCAGCTATTGGCCAAGGGGGTTTATGACATTGTGGCTCCGAATATCCCGGAAGAAGGAGATTTGCAGCTTACACCAATTTTGAATGATGTGCTGGATAGAGAATCTGCTACCTATGGAGACGCAGTTCGATGGGATGTCGATACAAAGATTGAGGAACAGGAGACACAGAAGCAGACTGTTTATATGGAAAAGCTAATTGGCACCGGATTTATTTGTGTTGTCGGGTCAAGAAGAGGTGTCGGCTGCACTACTATGGCAGTGGCTATAGCAAACTACCTGGCAGCGGAAGCGAAGAAAAAAGTCGCTTTGGTTGAACTTACACACTATCCGGTATTACATTGGGTAGGTAAACTTCATAAGAATGTTGATGTATTTACGCAGGGCGACGATGAGCATTTTAACCCTTACCAGGAATGTATCAAGAACCTATTGGAAAATGTGGCCTATCCGGAATTTGATTTTGTGGTGCTTGATCTGGGTGTCGTGTTTGAACCGGAGACGGATAAAGAGAGCAGAAAGGATATGAGACTGTTGCGTGTTCATGAATATAGAGGAGAAATATTAAGGGCTGATTTGACAGTGATGGTTACTGGCAGCGGCCCTTGGGATTATCTCTATCTGGAACCTTATCTAAGAAACATGGAGAAGGCATTGGGTAATTGGACTGTTGTAACTGTAGGAGATCCGGGAAAGAACATGCGAGGAATGATTGAAGAAAAAACGGAAAGAGTTATTGTTGCACCCTATGTATCAGGTGCTTTTTCTTCGGAATTACAGGGTACTCTGGAAGAATTACTGGCAGTGCTAATCCCGCAATCTCCAGAAAAGAAGACGTTTGGTTTATGGAGATGAAATGGTACCCGACAGTGGAATTGTTAGCTGTCGGGTTGTTTGTATTCGACAAAAGTAGACACATTATCGTAAAGGAAAAACAGGAAAAAAGTTGAAGTAGATTAATATTACAGCTAAAGTCACCTTTTGTCTGAAAATACGGTGTTTTTGAAAGATAGTTTTAATTATGTCTATAATCGGCAGTTAATGCTTTGGCACATTATTGGAAGATATTTAAGAAAGGAAAGGAGTTATTATGTATATTGAATTTAAAAACTGCAATAATATTGATTTTGCAAGTATATATATAACAGAAAATAAGTTGAACATCAAATTAGCTCCAAATGGAACTGGAAAGAGTACCATAGCAAGAGCCATAAATCTCGGCTCGAGTGAGGATCAAAGTAAGTTAGAAGAGCTAT
>JANKMV010000112.1:6116-6872 GCA_024650095.1 Bacillota bacterium
TTACCATTCAAATTACGAGATTCAAACCCAGAGGGTAAAAAGTCAGAAGTTGTTGGAATAGAGAACATCCGAAGTGTGATGTGTTTTAATGAAGATTACGTTCATCAGTTTGTTTTCCAGCAAGATGAACTGATTAGTAATAGTTTTGATATTTTTATTAGAACAGAATCTTATAAAGTTATTGATCAAAAAATAGAGTCTTTAGTTTCTGAAATCAAGGAAATTTTTTCAAACAACCAAGAGCTTGAAAACTTGATTTCTACATTAAAAGAACTTGGCGGTGCCTTTAAACTGACCAAATCAGGGCTTTCAAAATCTTCCGCTGGAATGAAGGGGTTATCAGGAGGAAATAAAATTAAACATATTCCTCCCGGACTAGAGCCATATCAACCATTTATTCAAAGTCAAAATAGTGTTGGCTGGATAGACTGGCAAATTAAAGGATGTGATTATTCAGATCTTGCTGATAGTTGTCCATTTTGCACTTCAAATACAGTAGAAAAGAAAGATCAAATCAAGAAAGTAAGTCAAGAATATGATAAAAATAGTATTAAAAACTTAATAGCTATTATAAGTGTTATTGAGCGACTTGGTGAATATTTTTCAGATGATGCAAAATCAAAGTTGTCAACAATAACTAGACTTAAAGATGGTATAGAAAAAGAACATGAAGCTTTTATTGTCAGTGTAAAAACACAAATCTTGCGGTCAGTTTAATCTAATAGACTTAACTTAAGCATTGCGGCTTCCCTTCTT
>JANKMV010000113.1 GCA_024650095.1 Bacillota bacterium
GGTCAAGAAAACTGTTCCTTTCTTCACAGCAGGTTTCCGGTAATAGTGCACAAGCGTGGCAGGCAGCAAGATTGAGCGATTCACGCCCCTGACCATGACTGAGTATACACACCGGATCATTGGAGCAGGTTTGTGAGTTAGCTATTGCCTTTTTGAAGATGTTCGGGAAAGCATCAGGTCTACCTTGTCTTACAAGACCGCCCAATGTACCCTCGGAGTCGCCACTTGCCGTATAGATGAATATTCCCGCCATCTGCTTGCCATCTATCTCTTCCGCACAATAGATTCGTTCACACAGCGATGCTATGCTGTATCCGCATTCAAAACTAAGTTGCTTAATTAGCAGATGGGACAACATATGGAGCATTACAAACTTTGGCATTATAGTTCTAGGATGATTTTGACCTATAAATGATGCTGCATAATTTTCATTTATGCGCTTTGCCCGTTCAACCACTGCGGGATTGTTCCAAATCCAGTCCTCGATATCATCTTGTTTAAATTCTAAAAATATCCCCTCTCCGCGAACTTCATAAGCTGGATACCACCGAGTTTCCGATTCTTTGATATGGACAAATCCCTCGTCTGTTTTGTTCATAACGGGATTTTTACGCGAAAATCCGATAAGCGCATTTACAACTCGCACTTTGTCAATAAGCGAGATATTCTTAATATATGGCAAATTATAATCGTCGATATTCATCCCTTCGCGAGAAAAATCACTCAAAGAGTCGGACGGAGTGCATATTTCTCCGCTGAGTGCCTCATATTCTTCAACTCGATATTTCACGCTTGTCACATCGATTTCAACAGCTCCTTCATCGAGCCATTTACGCCGAAGGACACGTTCAATGTCGGATTTTACAACACCTGTTTCCAAGGCTATTTTTTCAACCCATTTCGGAAATCGTTTCTTAATGGTGTCGATTTTATCATCGGGGTCTTCATCTTCGATAATTGTCATACAGTCGGCAAACGCCTTGCTCTTTTCTATTTTTACATTTAGCTTGTCGGCATAAGGCGGTATTACCAATGAGCTGTATACCACGGGAAAGTACACGGATGACGAACCACGCTGAACAGTTTTTGGATAGTACGCACATTTTCCTTTTATGTGTTTGTGCGGATGACCACCTTCGCAGAGGAAATCGCCATTATCGGCTTCTTTATCAAGTCTTTCGAATATATCTTTATCGAAAGCCCCTTTCAGCGTAGCTGATGCTCCACAGGAACAGGAAATACTCAATCCCTCCAAGCCCTCAGTACCTGATGCGCCTGTTTTGAATTTTAATGATGGGTAACCACAGATCCTCTTTTTGCTTTGCCTGTGTACCCACTTTACCCAAGGGAAGTCATTTATGTGTCCGTGGTCACATACGGTCACGATACGAGCGACGACCAAATCCTGCCTACAATCCAAACATTTCATATGGCTTATCATGTTTCCATCGATTTCAAGAATCTTTTTGGCTGCATTTTTCCTATACTCGGCAACCCACTGTACTATCGGTTGGAACTTGCGGCACTTAGGGCAAAAGTACCATTCAGGAAAACGGGCATAAGATATATCCGTGGGCATGGCAAAACAGTCCACCCCGAGGGCTTTAGCAAAACGGTCATCGAAAATTTTGCATGTACCGCTCCAGTATTCCGGCGCAGTTGTTATAAGTGTTTGGTCCGGGAAATCGACCATCGCACCGACACCATATTGCAAAACTGCCTGTGACGCTCTGACGGAATGTGTCACCCGGTTAAGGTCGACTTTTTCTTTGAATGGTTCGATCATTTTCTTATCCCTCCCAAATAACAATTTTGCCTCTGACCTGCGTGTCTACGTTTCTCATAGAAGTCAAAGTTTCTATCGAAGAATCCTGTCCGATAGAGTTATACTGTTTTAGCAGACGCTTTTCACCAGCTGTGGGTGGATTAACCATATATCTTCGACCAAAATAGAACGGAACGTCGGATTCAATGCTTTCGTTCACCTTCTTTTGCCAACCGTCAAAGAATGCGTCCATCTCATTTTTGACAACTGACACATCGTCTTTTAGTCCGTTGTCGGCACGAATATTGATACTTTTTATTCGGTCAATGATGAATGCCTCAATATCGGCAATCATATCCGCAAATGATTCCTTGTCGAAATTTATAGCATCTCTGTCTTCACTCAATCCTGCACGATGTCTTGTCATAGCGGCAAGAACGGCATGTAAGGCTCGTTCACGTGCTGGCTTCGAAAATGGTGTTGCTCCCGTCGGCTCGACAAAGCGATAGAATGATTCGTGGTACGCCCTGAACTTCTCGTAATGAGAGCGGTCACGGCTTTTGGTCGCATCGAACTGGACGAATGCCACACCCGGAAATGAGCGACCGATACGGCTTGAGGCCTGTATATATTCGCTTGTTAGTTTTGGTTGTCCCACCATAAGCATAACGTTAAGCCGAGCAACGTCAATGCCTACGGAAATCATATTTGTTGCCAAAAGGATGTTTGAGGCGTAGCGTTTGCTGACAATATTTTCGCGTGAATACTCAAGTTTCTCTAACTTGTCCAGTGTTTCATTAAGTTCCGTGGTTGTAACACGGCTCGTGAGTTCATCGGCACCGACTATTAGGCGTCGGGAGGTGAACATACGATTTGCCGTTCTGATTATAAAGTCTTTCACGTCGTCATCTACAAGTGTAGATGCCTTTCCGAGGTCTTTCAGACTGTTGAAATACACCGTCAGTGTCCACAGCTTATCTTTAACATCATCCGGTAAATTCATCATTTTAGCTTTTTGCAAAAGCGCTGCCATAATTCGGATTTCCGTCATCGCCTTTGTTTTCCCGGACGGCATTATTCCGACGTATCTGCGACCGAACACTCCGTTTTTATCAGAAATTTGGGCCTCCCGTGCAAAAAATGAGTCTTCGGTATTCAACCCTTGTGCTGGAAACTGAATGACTTCTCGGTTATATAGCACTGAACACTGTTCTTTTGCCCTGCGAATTGTCGCTGTCGAAGCGATAATCTTCGGACGTATCTCTTTTTGGCTACAGATTGCATCCACAGCTGTTTCATATAGACCAACAATGGTTCCGAGGGCACCGGAAATAAGATGGAGTTCATCTTGGATAATCAATTCAGGGGCGCGATAATTGCCATCTACGGCGAAAAATGCGCCTACCCGCCCGTCCCATGGTAACATAGCAAATTTATCGACCGTTCCGAAAAGCAACGTTGGAGGATTCCTGTAGAGTTCTTCATCAATAATCTGAATGGGAAGCCTCGCAGTGAAATCGCACTCTTCTTGCGGACAGAACATATAAAAATGTCCATCCCGCATACTGTAACCCCATCGCCCCACAAATTTTTTATTTATATTGTCTTTGACTAGTTTTGTCCCACACCAAGGGCATTTCAGAACCTGAAACTTGTTGTGCCTTTCTTTGACGTAACGAAGATTGCTCGTGGTAGACTCTAATAATTTATCCAAATGATACTTGGCGCCATTCATCCCTGTATTGTTATTCGGAGTATGTGCCCCACCTATCCACAGCCCAATTGTAACCGGTTCCCTCCCCAGCGGATATGACGGATACATGTGCCTTTTAGTCTCACAATCCTTACGGATAAACTCACAGGCGCATATCAAAGTCGCCGCGCGGGTAAACTGCTGGGCAGCAAGCAAACGTAGGGTATAACGCATAATTACGGCTGTCCCCGTCGCTTGGGACGGATGAGTCAGTCGGCGATAAAAAATCGTGAAAGCCGTCAATCCTAGATAAGCCTCGGTTTTACCGCCGCCGGTCGGAAACCATATCAGATCTACAATATCCCGTTCTTGCGAATTATCAGTTATGATTGAATTGATATCCATCAATAAAAACGCAATTTGGAACGGCCTCCATCTGCTATCACTGTCACCAGTTTTATAATAATCCATTTCGCGTAACTGTTCAGCTACTGTTTCATCATCGGGATAACGGTCAATATTTGCCATGTTAGACTGTATTTTAAGGTGTACCCTCTGCATAAACATAGCTCTGTTGGCAAGCGCGAAAGCCGAATATGCATTATCATTAACTTCCAAGGTTTCGATACCCGCGTACATTCGATCACACGCACGTTTGCAATCGGCGATATTTTTTGCGGCGGCCGACTGATATCGCGGGTCAAGTACCGCCGCAGTCGTTTCCAACCCAGCAATCCAAGCCTTATAGAGGTCTATAAGGCTTTTTAAGGCCGATAGCTTTTGAGTTTTATCTACGCCGTCCAAGTCCGACAGGTATTTCATAGACAGCTTATCTTCAGAAACAATATTATTATCAGGCAAATCAAAACTCATCGGAGGGACTTCGGATTCTGGAAAGAAATCGCTCCAAATGCTACCTATACCGTTACTGTCAATTTCCCAATTTACTGACACTCCAAGTCCGGTGCCGTAAATCTTTTTATTCCGATACAGCAGTTCTAGCGAACGTTCCTCATCGTCCATTGATGATGTATCTGAGTTAGGATTACTTTCGGCAAATACGAAGTCGTTTTGCTCGGACGATATTTCGAGTTTAGGTTGAAAGATACAATGGATCGCCTTAGCGGGAACTTCATTAATACCATTAACCAGCATTATGGTCAGTGACCAAAGATTGTCTGCGATTTTCCTTCTCAAAGCAGTGACTTTCACGGTAGTGCCGTCAAGTTCTCTGTTACTGTCGATGTAATCGCCCTGCGAAAAGTCGAGCGTGAATTCCGCTAAGTGCGGTACACGAACATATCCATTCCTACAATAATCAGCGAAGCGGTATGCGGTTTGTTTTATTGCCATTAACTCGTTTTCGGGTATAGTGTCCCTTTCAATGATTTCTCTGATCTCTTTTGCGTTTATAGCCGAAACCAGTCGTATAACTCCGAGTTCTCTGTCATAGGCCATTTTATGCGAGAACTCAGTTGGTACGGAATAGTCAACAGGGTTGCCTGGCGTAAACGGAATTATGCAGTCTAATATATCAGCATTCCTGTACGTTGCGAAAGACACACTGCCGCGCACGGTATCGATATTTCCGTTGACAAGAAACGTGATACCCATGGAAGACGGCATGTATTGTGCCGACAATCCGATTTCCTCATCCAAATTTTCATCCGCAGTTTCGTCAAATTCAAAATGCCGGACTTTCGCCCCATTGGGCAACTCGATTTCAACATTATCGGGTTGGATTTCTCCAGGATCTTCTCCGTCAGACAATTCATCGTCTCCGTTTATCAACATGGTTTCGTCACTATCCTGATTAACCTGATTACCCTGCGGATAGAGTATCCCTACCGAATAACGGCTGATGGGGCTGCTGGAAATTAATTCATGCTCGGCATCTGGCACAGCAAACTCAGAGCCCGGTCCGAAAAGCTCGGCCCTAATAAGATTGATGTACTCATCACGAGCGACTATCATCTGCTCTCTTACATCTTTTACGCCCATGATACTTCCTCCCACTCCGTTATCGGTTTATTGCATATGTTTATCGGCACAGCCACAGGTTCATCAAGCATAGAAAAGCCCTCCAATTCCAATGTTTCCGACAGATTTTCTACATTATCGTAAACAACTTCAAGCATACTGCCTATAGGAGGTTCGTGACCGATGAGTTTATCCGTAATGGCTTTGCCGATGAGTACCAATATTTCCTTGCGTTGGCGTCTTACGGTGCGGCAGGCCTCAAAATATCCGTGTGTATCGCCGAGAAGATACGAATCCTGCGTGAGTTCGGCTATTTGTGCCAGTGTTTTTTCTTCTCTCGGTCCTACGATATGGCTTTCTTCAATGAGCCACTGCCGTATGGATACTTCCTGAAGCGAACCACCCAGTTTTTGAAGTTCTTTTGCAATATCCCTATACGACAAACCATGGAAGTTTTTAAATTCCTGCAATGCTTCTTTCCAATATGATGCCTTTGCCGTAGCTTCTAAAACTTCAGCACTAAGTCGCCCCGACGTTTGCAGACTTTCGTAAATATAATCGACCATATTTCGCGTATAATCGTCACGTTTGACGAATACGAGCATATCGCCCGTTGCAAGGCCTTCAACATCGGTTTCTGATACCGTTCCCTTGATAGCATCGAAAACAACTGCGGTATAATATTTTGAGAACAGAATTTGTTCACCGCTTACAAAACGTCCTACTGCGCATATTTCGGATGTCAAAGTGCTCCCCGTGGAGCCGGAAGCTCCGGCAACAAACTTCCCTATATCGAAGGTGCTTATTCTTTCTATGTATTGCTCCAAATCTGTAGCTACTTCGGCAAACCCAGCCTTATATTCGCAATCGATGTTATCATCCGCTGAATTCTCATATTCAAGGAAATCATCTTCAATGATGTCAAGTTTTAAGTTCAGCTTGCGTTCGAAGTTTACGGCTCTTCGTTTTTTATAATTGAAAGAGTGAGTTTCGCATTCATAGAGCAGAACGGTAATCTCTGATGCAGCTCGACATTTCAGCGGGTCAAACCGTTTGCCAATAAAATCACCGACAACTATGATTTCATCATATTGTTGGGAATTATCGAAACGGTTCGCAGTAACAAAAGTTACATTTTGGCCGTTAATCGATTCATCTGCCTTCAGGATATCGATGTAATACGCCTTCGGTACTACAACGGCGATTTTTCGACCATCCGATTTAATTAGTCTCTGTTTCAAGGCATCATATTTTGGGCATTCGGAAAACCCTGACTTATAAAGACGTTCTATGATATCCGCAACACACGCGCAGTGTTCATCTAGTGCCCCTGCGTTGTTCGCCAGATCCCAAAGCTCACGAACTCTCATGGACGGCGAGGATATCC
>JANKMV010000114.1 GCA_024650095.1 Bacillota bacterium
GCCTTCATGCGAAACCTTGCATATTAAATCGAGCTTTCGCGTGTGGTAGCGAACGCGCAGTGCATGTCCCTACATTAAAAAGCGCGCGTTGTGGAACTGAATGAGCGCGCTTTCTTGCGTTTTTTAGTTAGCTATTACGTTTGACAAGCGTCTGGGCCAACTGCGTTAAATTAGTGGCAGCTTCACCAAAAGGCTGTAGGGCAGCAAAGGCTTCTGTTAGGAGTAGGTCAGCTTTTTGCTGCGCTTTTTCTAATCCGTATAACGCTGGGTAGGTCATTTTTTGTTTACTCACATCAGATCCTGTTTTCTTGCCCAAAGTCGTGTCATCGCCTGTGATATCAAGAATATCATCGACGATTTGAAACGCCAACCCTATTTTTTCAGCAAATTGTGTCAGCGCGGCTACATCTGCAACTGAAGCAGCACCCATAATGGCGCCGCTACGAATACAGCATGTAAAAAGCGCACCTGTTTTATGCTGGTGGATATAATCTAGAATATCGGCATTGACAGGCTTGCCCTCCGAAATGATGTCCACCACTTGTCCACCAATCATGCCCGCCATCCCGGCAGCACGACTTAGCTCCTGTTGTAATGCCACGACAACTGCAGCGGGAAAACTTGATTCTGTGGCTAAGGTAGCAAAAGCTTGGGTGAGCAGAGCATCGCCGGCAAGAATAGCCATGGCTTCCCCGAAAACTTTATGGTTAGAAGGGCGCCCGCGTCTATAGTCATCATTATCCAAAGCGGGTAAATCATCATGAATGAGTGAATAGGTATGAATCATTTCAATGGCACAAGCGGTCGGCATGGCTTCTTGGTGACCGACAGCAAAGATGTCCGCAGTGGCTAATGTTAAGAGCGGTCGCAAGCGTTTGCCACCTGCGAAAACACTGTAGCGGACAGCACGATGTATTTCTGTGGGGAAAGTGGTTGCGGCAGGTAAAAAACGTTCTAGTGCTGTATTGATGTCGTTGATATCTTGCTCCCATGTAGACATCAGGCCTGCTCCCCTTCACCGCGAAAGGGAATAAATTCTTCAGATTCCTTTAGTAAAATAGATATTTTATCTTCTACATCATTTAACTTGATGCGGCCTAATCGAACCAACTCCATCCCCTCCTGGAAGAGCGACAACGCTTCTTCAAGGGGACAATCACTTCGTTCTAATTTTTGCAAAACGTTTTCCAGTTTCGCTAATGACTCTTCAAAGTTCATTGCGTTTGCGCTCTTACTTTTAGCACTCATTGGCATTCCTCCGTCTTTATATCCCGTATTTGGGCTCCCGCGTGACCGAGTCGCAAGCGAATCTGCACGTTATCGCCAATCTGCAGATATTTTGCATCTCGCACAACCTGTCCAGCTTGATCATAGCAAATGGAGAAACCTCGCTCCAGTACAGCCTCCGGATTAAGAGCTCCTAGTTTACCCATTAATATATCTAATTTCGCTGTGCGTCCCTGTACAAGATAGGCCATGCGTGCTTCCAAGCGCGAGTAAAGATTATCTAGTGTTTGGGTGGCTTGCTCTACTCGCTCTAGCGGTCGGGTTAATACTCGTGCTGCCGCTAATTTTTCCAGATACCGTTTATCCTGCTCTATTCTACCGTTTACCTTTTGTATTAAACGGCGTTGCGTTACTTCTAGAAACTGCATAATTTCCCTCTGATCGGGGACTGCCAGTTCGGCTGCTGCCGTCGGTGTGGCCGCTCTCATATCCGCCACAAAATCGGCGATGGTAAAGTCCGTTTCGTGGCCGACCGCCGCAATTACAGGAATTTCAGAGTCGAAGATGGCACGCGCCACTATCTCTTCGTTAAAAGCCCATAATTCCTCAATTGAGCCACCCCCTCGCCCAGTAATGAGTACATCCATCGCTGGTACTGTGTTCATGAAACCAATGGCTTCTGCAATCTGCGCTGGTGCCCCCGGACCTTGGACTAGGACTGGCACTATAAGCACCTCAGCTTGGGGATAACGTCGCGTCAAGGTGGTAACAATGTCACGAATGGCCGCCCCTGTAGGTGAAGTGATCACACCAATACGTTGTGGAAAGCGGGGCAGAGGTTTCTTCCATTCATCCGAAAATAAACCTTCTGCCATTAATTTTGCTCTCAATTCCTCAAAAGCGGCAAAGAGACTACCCACCCCTTCCGGCAGCATGGACTCGACATAAAGCTGATACTGTCCATCCCGTTCATAGATGGAAAGTTTACCATTAATCACAACCTTCATGCCGTTTGCTGGCCGAAAGGTGAGGCGGGCGTTAGCGCTACGGAACATCACACAGCGTAAGGCAGCTTGCGAATCTTTGAGTGTAAAGTACATATGACCAGAGCTATGATGCTTAAAATTAGAGATTTCACCACTGACCCGCAGCCGGTTAAGCTGGGGGTCAGCTGTAAAAAGGTTCTTAATATATGTTGTTAACTGTCCCACGGTGAGGACACGAACATTTTGTACTGACATTTTACTTGCAACACTCCAACAAATTCGTTAGTAACATCGTCATGGTCATGGGACCTACACCACCCGGAACTTCTGTAATCCAACCCGCTACCCGTGCGGCGCTGCTGTGCTCCACATCACCCACCAAATGGGTCCCAACAGAGTTTGACCCTACATCAATGACAACCGCACCTGGCTTAATCATAGCGCCAGTAATCATCTCCGGGTGACCTGTAGCCACCACGAGAATATCGGCTTGGCGTGTCAGTTCGGCCAGATACCAAGAACGCGAGTGTGCAAAGGACACGGTAGCATTGAGTTCAAGGAGTAAGAAGCCAATGGGCAAACCAACATGTTGACTTCGCCCCACAATAACGGCACGTTTACCCGCAATTTCAACACCCGTAGATTCAATTAGTTTAATCACACCACGTGGGGTAAAAGGAATAAAACGCTTGTCACCAATGAGGAAGTTGCCCACGTTAAACGGACTAACACCTTCCACATCCTTGTCTGGGTCAAGATGGCTGACAATATCGTGATAATCAATATGTTTAGGTACTGGATGCACATTAATCCCCGTAATTTTGGGGTTTTGGTTTAGCTTTTGTATGAGTTCAATCACTTCGCGTTGTGAAGACAAAGCATGGAGAGAATGAAGTTCGCAATAGATGCCCGCTGCCTCGCAGATACGCTTCTTAAGTTGCGCAACATGGGTACGGCCGCGCGGACTTTCCACAAGGACGATGGCCAACCCGGGCTGCCTCTTTTTGTCTGCTTTTAATTTTGCTACTTGCTGCTTTATTTCTTTACGTATGCCCATGGCAATGTCTGTGCCTTTAATGATTTTAGTAGCCATTGCAATCCCTCCTTTTATTTCAGGCCATGTTTGCGCTTAAATGCTTGTAATGTATTCAACATCAGCATGGTAATGGTCATGGGGCCGACACCACCGGGTACGGGTGTAATATACGACGCTACTTCTTTGACACTTTCCACGTCCACATCACCCACTAATTTTTCCCCCACACGTGTTACACCCACATCAATGACCACTGCATTTTTTTTAATCATATCACCCGTAATTAATCCAGGTTCACCCACTGCCACCACCACCACATCACCTTCACGGCAAACAGCGGCCAGATCAGGCGTATTTGAGTGACAGACTGTGACAGTGGCGTGTTGACGTAACATCAATAATGAAATGGGTTTGCCCACAATATTACTGCGTCCAACTACAACCACGTGCTTCCCTTTAAGGTCGTAGTGAATATGCTCTAGTATCTTCATACAGGCATTAGGAGTACAGGGAATAAAAGAATCCTTACCACTTACGAGATTCCCCACATTTCTAGGATGAAATCCATCCACATCTTTCTTATGATTTATAGCATCAATTACAGCTTTTTCATCGATCTGATCAGGTAGCGGTAGTTGCACAAGAATCCCATGAATGGAATCATCTTCATTAAGCTCCTCAATTAAATGCAGTACATCTTTCTGTTTCGTATCAGCGGGCACGTGCCGCACCACAGAATGGTACCCAAACACTTTACCTCTTTTTTGCTTGCCCACCACATAGGCTCGAGAGGCAGGATCTTCTCCGACAAGTACCACACCTAATCCGGGCACATCCCCTCCGGTTAATTCCTTGAGAGTTGCAAGCTCACTCACAATTTGAGATCTGATTGTGGTGGCGACTTCTTTACCATAGACGAATTTCGCGCTCATGTAATCCCTCCATTCTGTTTGTTCTACTGCGCCTCGGAAACACAAGCCCGCAGTACTGTTACACTTTCCAAAAGAGGAAATATTTTTTGCATAAAATATGCTTGTGCCCAATGGTTATGTTAAATAGACCGTCGCCATAACGATCTTGCTACTTTTGCTTGAGAGCAGATCACCCGTTAAGGGTAGTACCATATCGCTATATTAACATTCGTCGTACCTACTATTATATCCTCTCTGTAAAATATGAATAAAGCCTTAAACATGAATGTGTTTCCTTCCTTTCACGAGCAAACATAGTCATGCAAGGGGTGGCGCTCACCGAACATGACGCTGTGCATAAATAGCTGCCCCCACGGCATTATCACCTGCAAAGCGGGGGTCGGCAAACGCGCAGAGAATACCGATGCGCTCCGCCAAGTAGGTGCGTATAAAATGGTTAGCCATGACACCGCCCATAAAAAGTATGGGCTTGTGCCCAAATTTCTTGCTCGCTGCGTTACTAAGGCGTAGCAAAGATTCGGCAATACAACGTTCCACACCACGAGCAACGGCAGCGTAATCGGCTTCACCCGTGGCAAGTATTCGTTGCACATGACTTTCTGGACCGGATAATGACATGGTTACACCGTCTACGGCAACGGGCACAGCGACTATTTTTCCTCCAGCGCTAGTAGCGAGTGCTTCTAGCTGAGGGCCGGCAGGAAAAGATAGACCCATAGCTACACCTATACGGTCAATAAATTGTCCTGCATGCAGATCGGTACTGCCACCTAGCTCAATTATTTCCATGCCGTCTACTAGCTTCACATCTAACAATTCTGTCGTACCACCAGAGACATGCAGCGCGTAAAAATTTTCCCACTCAACTTGCGCAGACCATATACCCGCCAAGAGATGACCCTCCTGGTGCGAAAGCGTAACACATGACACATTAAAGAAGGTAGCTAGGGTGCGAGCATAGGATAAACCCACAGCAAAGACAGGCATGTAAGAATCAGGAAGCGGTCGTGGCTTGCTAGAGACGGCCACCGCCTGCAGACCTACGGCCCCCACTTCAGCTTTAATTTGTTCTGCTAGTTGTGGTAAATTTTGCAAATGTTGCCACACCCCATTAGACTGACGCAAACCCCGCTCCCCTTGAGGCACAGTAAGGAGCGTACGCGCCTCAGACAACAAACGTCCCCGGGTGTCAACGACAGCCAGGGACGTAGTATAACAAGATGTATCAATACCTAAAAACATTACTCTTCCCCCTTGCTGTCTGCACGTTCACGGATAAGCTTGTCCAAAACGCCATTGAGAAATTTAGCAGACTCCTCACCATTGTAAGCTTTGCAAAGTTCAAGGGCTTCATTAATGGAAACGGCCGAGGGTATATCATCACGGTATAGGAGCTCATAAACAGCCAAACGCAGAATGCTTCTGTCCACAGCCGCCAACCGGTCAAACTGCCAGTGTTGTAGATAGGGCAGAATAACCTGATCAAGTTCCTCCTGCTTTTCGAGGGTACCTACTACCAGTTCTCGGGAAAAAGTGGCTAGGGCAGGCCGTAACCCGCTATCCTCTAACAGGGCAGACAGGGCAGGCTCTACACCATTATTACCTTGATCATATTGAAATAGAGTTTGAAAAGCAATTTCTCTTGCCACATGTCGGCTCATAACCACACTCCAGTCAGTCGCTATCAGGCCAGATTCGCTGCAAAAGACCTTGCAGACCTTCATGGCGGTCAAACAGACGCCCTAAATAAACGCCCACTGCAATACAGGAAAAAAGAAGTAAACTTCTCCAAAAGCCAAAAATCAGGATGCTTAACCCAATTAGTAAACCAACGAGCCCTCCAAGGATCTTACCCCAATGTTCAGATAAAAACTGCCGGAATATCTTTGCAGACACGTTTACACCTTCTTTCTTTAACGGGTAGCCTTTACAGTATCAGTAATTACATTTTCAATTAATACTTTGATTTCTGCCACCGTGCTACCGGTTGAAGTTTCCACATATTCCTTCACTGCAGTTTGCAGTTGGGCTGTCAGTTCAGGGATGTTTTGGTCCGGTATGGTTACAGCTCGTAAGTAAATGACTAAGCCCGCTTGGGTAGAAACAATACGTGTCTTGATATCTCGGACAGCTTTGATCCCTTTGGTTGCTTTAAGGACTAAATTTTCCACAGCTTTAAAACTGATGCTAACGTCACCCAGCGGACCCGGTAAGGTCAGTGTCTCCACAGTTTCACGACGGCGCATGCTAGTCAACAGCATAAAGACGGCAAGGGCCAATAATAATACGGCAAGCAGTGCATACTCCAAATGGCCATAGACCGCATCAACACTGGTCTGTAAGACCTCCACCGAGAATAGAGATAGTGCGGCTCCGCCAACGAGGACAGATGTAGCCCCAAAGATCAATGCAAGTACTACTAAATATAGTCTTTCACGAGCGTTCACTGGCTATTCCATCTCCTTTCGCGCCAAGTTATGTAAGGCTACTAGTGGGTTAGCCCCTGCCGTTGCAGGGGC
>JANKMV010000115.1 GCA_024650095.1 Bacillota bacterium
GTGAGATTGATTATGTAACGGTTAAACGGTATCTCATTAACCCTCAACCTGTACTATATTATAAGTCACATTACTTCCGCTCGTATAATAGTGATTTCGATGCTAATACTGCTGCTGTCAGAATAACCAAACAAGCAGAACAAAATGAACTGATAAGCCGTAGTCGCACCAATTACTTTGCAGCAGCAGGTGGCTATATTATTGGTGTTTACATTAAAGATCATGGCCCAACTTTTATGTTTCTACCGCAAAAAGATGCACCCGACTTTATTACGAATTTGTAAGCGATAACTATCAGCACGACACACATAGGTAAAGATTATCCCCGAATGTTAGAAAACTCTTGCTCCATGAAATGGAGGAAACTAATTATGCTAGTAACAACATCAATTAATGAGAGACCAATCCTCGCGCACTCATTTAAAATGGCAATGAAAGCATGTATTGTCCCTACCACGTTAAGTTTGCTTGCCTTTATAACCGTATTGATCGTGGTCATGTCAAACTCTCACGTACGTAGGCTAACATATCCTTATACATATCACTTCTTTTTCTATAGTCCCGCTTTAGCACCTTTTGTTGTGGGCATTATCGTCGTTAGTGCGGCAATGTGCGCCATCGCGATATTTTCTTTTATTTTTAATAAAGATGCTGTTACTGTATTCTTTTCCTTAGGGCTATCACGGAAACAGCTTTTTATGACACGCTACCTAGCTGGTTTGTTCATGAGTATCGCGCCTATTATTATTTTTATGCTGCTTACATTTCTTGTCAACTTTCAACGAGCCGGAGCCGTGAGAGAACTAACCATTGCCGCAAGCTATCTCCTCTTGGGATTTATGATCGTTAGTGTTGCTGCCTTTAGCATCACATGTCTGCTCTGCACATGCTGTGGCACAGT
Source organism: Bacillota bacterium (assembly GCA_024650095.1). Classification (GTDB taxonomy): domain Bacteria; phylum Bacillota; class Dethiobacteria; order Dethiobacterales; family Dethiobacteraceae; genus JANKMV01. The sequence goes on from JANKMV010000115.1 coordinate 902, forward strand.
GAGCGAAGGTATCTTACTATCGATCTCTGGACTCGGTGGCATGAGTTTACTTTTACTGGGGCTGAATCATTTAATGAAGCTCTTGTTATGGGGCAATCCGTACGGCCAGTTTAGTGAGTTCTATAGCCCCGTAACAGAGAGCTTGCTCCACCATAGCACAGCCATTAATCCCTTACTGTTTTTTTTACAAGATGCCATTACCTTTAGCCGTTTAGAATTAGGCAATCTAATCTCTTTCACGTTACCTGTTTTATTGTCTAGATTACAAGGCGCCCTTTTGTTTACTTGGCTTGCCGTGAGTATTCTACTCACGATGTTGGCACTAAAAGTGTTTACGCGACGGAAAGTGGAAATTGCCGGTATCGCCGGCGCAAGCAGATTTATTTCTTTGATCTCTACCTTTATCCCCACGTTCTTTGCCTTTACTTTTGTCGCCGCGAGCGCAGACCACTTGGTCAGTAGGACCCTTGCCTTTATTATTGCCACCATTGCTGGCGTACTTGTCTATGCACTCACTGAAATAGCCTTTAGAAAACTGCCTTTTCGTACCAACCATTTTAAACTAGCCAGCGTTGTCAGCCTCTGTATGCTCTGTGTAATTATCCTATCTACAGGGGGGCTGGGCTTTACCAGTAGAGTCCCTGCCCTCCACGAAATTGAACATGTTAGTATCTCGTACGTTGGTTCTCCAGATTACAGATTCCTCAAATCTGATGAAGATTTTGTTCGGTATCACGCTGGTTCAATGGGAGATTGGTACTCCTTTGCTACAGATATCAAATATGCTGACACTGCAGACATTCCTAAAGTCCTTGCTGTGCACCAATCAATCATCAAATATGGAAATCAGCCCGTAACGCAAACCAACAGAGTTGAATCTCCCTTGCACCATACGATTGATAGAGAAATATGTATCAAGTACAAGTTGAAGGATGGTGGTGAACTGGTTCGCTATTACCCGACTACGACCGTCCATAATCTCATACAAGTTCTTCGCCTCGATGACACTAACACCATCAGAAATAAAATTAATGCCTCGTTAGAATATGAACATAACGCTAGCTTTGTAATTGGTGATATCTATCTCACCGATATTTTCTATGCCTCTGATTTTAAATACCAACCGGACAAGGATACCCGCTCGAGGCTGCTGGAAGCGCTGAGAGTGGATATCGCACAAGAAACGAGCGAGCAGCGCTATTTTCCCAAGCAGGCGGCGCTGGGCGTAATTGTCTTTTGCGGACCACTGGGTGCTAGGACACGCGAAGACCGATATGGCATTTTTGATCTTTCCAGTACTAAATTCTTTATTACAGAGGACTATACGGAGACAATTGCCTTCTTAAAAGAAGAGAATCTGTTTCAACATTTTGCCATAAGGGACGAACTTACAGCAATGGAAGTGGGTCGCTATCTACTCCATCCACAATTCCAATTGAGGGACGCCAAGCACCATTACTTCAGATCCTTTACTTTAAATGATAGCCGCCGTTTTAATGTTGAAGCCAATTCTGCTATGACCATTTCTGACCCCGCTGAACAAGAAGAAATACTGAGCCGGATCCGAACGAACTATTTTGCAGCTGAAGGTGGTTATGTCGTGCGTGTGCATTTTAACGGCAAAGTGCCAACGTATCTATTTCTCCCAGAAAAGGATGCGCCCGACTTTGTCAAGAATATGTAACTAAAGCTTCAGCATACTGGCCTGACACTCTATTTTGCTACTGTATAGGGTGCGGAACGGTCAAGACCGTTCCCTACATTGGGTTGTTGTTCCATTTAAGCAAGACCGTTCCCTACATTTGGTTGTTCTTCCATCTAAGTAGTACTAGAAAAGCGTGTGTATTTTGCTTACTTTAAAGCACGATTTTAGTACTGGTTACATTAGCTGCTAATTGCAAGCGATATAATTTCCACGTGCAAAAAACCTGCCCTTTAAAAGTGGCAGGTTTTCTTATGTCGTATTCATTTATGTTGGTAGTGGTAGGCAGATAAAGGTGCCTATCTTTAGATTCTTTGGGTTTATGCCTGGGTTGAGGGCCAGAATGCCTTCTACTGTAACCCCTTGCTCCTTGGCTATTTTAAACAATGTATCACCAGGTCCTATTTCTAAAAATAACCCCGTGGGGCAAACGGGTAGTTCTTCCATGCCACCGGGCTTTTCATCCATTCCCATCGCGCACACCTCCCGTTACCATCCTATTCATGATGGCAGAAGATGTGCATTAAACACCGTCGGGCACTAGTGAACGAGCAATCTTCACCATCTCTTGTAACGGTAAGGAGCCGGTGAGAATAAAATTACTTTGTTCATTGGACCACCATAGGGTGGCTAAACTGTAGTCACTGTTTTGCTGATAAAGACCTGTATGTTGTCCAATTTGCACATCACTTGATGTGGCACTTCTATAAATGGTGACTTCTGCATTGGGGTGTTGCACTAAGGTGAAGGACTTCGGGCCTTGGTAGATGAGGATGAGCTGTTCCCGCTCTTGTTCTACACTACGGGAGATGACAAACAGTGAACTTCCTGTGGGCACATAGGTCGGGAGAAAGATGGGGATGGGCCAATTTTCACGGGCCTCAGTCAATGTAAGTGGTTTTCTCAGACACTGCGTGGTCACTTCGGTCTCTGCTGCAGCTGTAAACTCAAAAAGGTTGGGTTCAAATGTAGGATTGAGTTCAAGCTTCTTCACTGTAATACGATTAAGAGGTTCTTCATTTAAATATGTTTGCACCAACCTAGGAAAAAGTGTTTTTTGATCAAGCGAGAGGCAAATGGTCTCTCCTGGGATGCGACCTGCATATGTAACGTTATATATCTGGTGACCACTAGGATCTTCTTCCTCGTTAAAGGTGTACGAATCCGCTTGTTGCAGTTGCGCGAGATATCCTGTTAACATAAACGGAGGTGCCAGTTCAAGAGACCCTCTGTCCGCATCTATACGATAATAATCATCTAGTCCTGGTTGGTACACCCAAATTTGTTCACCGTCACAAATAAAATGTTGCGACTCTTGAGCCGCTGCCACTTCTACTCGCCAACGCAAAGAAGAATCCTGCCACTGTTTCACCTGGTAGGACTGTTCTCCTTCCAAACTAAATACCACTACTTCCAATTCAGCGTAAAATCCCTCTGTCTTTTGCGTTTTTTTCTCTATTTGTATGATTAATTTCTCGCTTGTCATTGCACATCCACTTAGAAATAACACAAATAAAAGCAAGGTAGCTAGTGTCCTTTTGAACAATCCTCTCTCCCCTTTTTCACCATGTTTACGTTGTGAAACGTAAAAAAGCGCCAATTCGTGGTTAGGACGTGGCCTTGCGGCCTTCCCTACAGTTACTGTGAGGAGTATGACACTAGCAATCTGGATGTGAGTACGCGTTGATTATACCATGGATCTAATAATATCTTGTCGACTGACGATACCCACCAATGTTTTATCCTTAGTGACAACGGGTACGCGGTTTATCCCTTTTTCCACCATAATGGTGGCAGCATCTTCGACAGCGGCGTCTTCACGTACAGAAAATACTTCTGTGGTCATGATGCCAGATACTTTGTATGCCGTCATTTTTTGCAGGTCTTCACCCATCTGTTTGGGGTTTTCAAAGAAAATGACGCCTCCGAGTATTTCTGTAAAAGCGGGTGCATGTAACTTCTTATCAGCATAGATTAAATCACCCTCTGTGACAACGCCGATTAAACGTTTCTCTTCATCTACAACGGGTAAGCCACTAATTCTGTGTTCGATTAATAGGCGTGCTACCTCTTTAATCGTGGTTTCCTTATGCACAGTAATCACTTCGGTTGTCATAATGTCCTTGACTTGCATGTATAAACTCCTCTCTATATATGTATTTTGCCAATTTCCAGATATGCCTTGGGAATATGGTTAATTACATCCCTGGCCAATAACGAAGGTTCTCCCGTGGTAACAGCAGCCAAATCTCCTGCCAAACCATGCAGGTGTACAGCAAGTCGTGTTGCATGGGCAACGGCTAGACCCTGTGCCAATAATGACGCTACGAGGCCCGTTAAAACATCGCCACTTCCCGCTGTGGCCATCCCACTATTGCCCGTGGTGTTAATTGAAGCGGTGCCCTGTGGGTCAGCGATGATGGAATACGCTCCCTTTAAGACAACCGTACTGGAAAAACGGGTTGCGAGTTCCCGTGCACAGGCCATTCTGTCGGCCTGTATCTGTGCAACAGATTGCCCTAACAAGCGAGCTGCTTCGCCTGGGTGTGGTGTTAATACTGTAGTTGCTTGACGATTACGTAAAATCTCCGGCGATTGAGCTAAGAGAGTAAGAGCGTCGGCATCAAGGACTACGGGTACGTCACACTCCTGAAGAATTCCCGCCATCAGGGGTAATAAGGTTGTTGATTGCGTTAGGCCTGGGCCAATAGCTATTACTTGGCAACTCGACCAATATTGCCGTAATACCTCTATCGCTGCCGACTGCATTTTGCCATCTGTGGTAACCGGTAAGGGAATGGTAATGGCCTCTGTAACCTGTGTGGCTACCGTAGCTTGGATTGTGCTGGGTACCGCGGCATAAAGTAAGCCACATCCACCCCGTAAGGCAGCAACGGCGGCAAGAGCAGCCGCGCCTGACATATTGGCAGATCCAGCCACCAGGAGTACGGTACCAAAGGACCCCTTATGACCATCCGCCGGTCTGTCAGGTAGTAGATTCCGCACGAAGGCTGATGACAGTAGTGTCACCGCATGATGCGTAAGTAATGCAGGAGGAATACCAATCTCCACCACATGTAAGCGCCCTCTGTGGGTAGCACCCGGGTGCAGATAATGACCTAGTTTTGGCAAGGCGAAGGTTACCGTTACAGCAGCCTGCACCGCAACTCCCAACACTTGGCCTGTATCTGCGCATACGCCAGAGGGTATATCCACCGCCAGTACAGGGGTTCTACACTTGTTAATGGTATTGATTACTTCCTGATAGATACCACTGACTGTGCGCGTAAGGCCTGTACCAAAGATAGCATCAACGACCAAATCAGCATTTTGTAATGCTTCGGCAAAGGCAATGCCAACTCCTTCATCACAGAGACAATGGATGGGTATGCCTAGATTATGTAATACATTTAGGTTGATCAATGCATTGCCACTATATTCCTCGGCACGATTGCATGTCCAAACCGCTACATCTTTTTCTTTGTGCAAGTGACGGGCGACGACGAAACCGTCCCCACCATTATTACCGCGACCGGCAACGATGATGACACGATGCCCGTACGCTCCTTGGCGAATGGTGTCAGCAAGGCGTAGTCCGGCGTTTTCCATGAGAATGACGCCTAACAGCCCATATTCATCAATGGCGGCTGCATCCATGGCCCTCATTTCAGCTGCAGTGACTACATCCACTAGCGGCTCACCTCCCTTCCTCAATTAGAAGTAACAATGGAACACTCGCTATTTGCAAGTTAAATACTATCCTAAACGCTAGCAAAAAGGCGCAAAGTCGCGCCTTTTGCTAGCTAACAACAATCACCGCTACAGTCACAATCACCACCACAGCAACCGTCATGGCTATGTCCCGTTTCCATTCCTGTAACGCGGGCAATGGTTGCATTGACAGCCTCTAGTAAGCCATTCACCTTGTCGCGTGCGTTTAGGTAGGCACTAATCTCCGGGTTATCTAACATTTGCTGTTGTTGTAAGCGCAATTGGTCCATTTGCTCTGGTGTAATTTTTTCCCCTTGCTGTTGCTTTTCGTCAAATGCTTTCTGATGATCCTGGAACGCTTGCACTA
>JANKMV010000116.1 GCA_024650095.1 Bacillota bacterium
TGGTAATTTCTGCAGCTAATTCTTCGTCTCTATAACCAAGCTCAACCGTAACACTTAAATAGCGACGCTGTTGGGAGTCTGCTAGATTTACTGTAAAATCCATGGGGGCAGACGTCACAATGGGTAGGACGACCTGCTCTTGAGGCTCATTATCCTTGAGCAGAAAGAACCAGGCTGCATAAGTTCCACCAATCAGTATTACAACCAACAGAATGAACAAAATGGTTCTAAATTTGTTTCTTTTCTTCTTTGCTGGTTGCTCTGTTTTGATTTCATCCTCTTTTGGATTCATTTACGGAGCTCCTTTAAATTCTGAAGTTACACTTATATTCGAAATAATAATATTCACCCGTCTATTTTTTGCTCTTCCTTCCGCTGTGAGATTCGAGGTAATAGGATGAAATTCACCTAACCCCGTAGCTGCAAACCGTAATGGGTCAAGTTGCTTAATTTCAACAAGATACCTTACAACCACAACAGCCCTGGTGACAGAAAGCTCCCAGTTGCTTGCAAATTGGAGGGTATTGATCGGAACGTTGTCTGTATGTCCCTCCACCACAACCTTCTTTTGGGGCAAGGTCGTCAGAAGTTCGGCTATGTAGCTTAATATTTCCAATGCATTATCCTTAAGTACTGCTTTCCCAGGATCGAAAAAAAGCACGTCTGAGCTTTCTAGCACAATACCTCTTTCATCTACCATTACGTTCATGGTACCATCTAGATTATTCTCTTCAATAAAAGTTTGTATTTTTTCAATAATCTCTAGCGCATCATTAAAGCTATCCGGGTCAAATAAACTGTCGTCCGTGTCTACTGGGCTTTCTGAACCGTCTAGGATGCCTTGATGCCCCAAAAAAGTCACATGAATAGAAGAAAGTGCTTCACTAAACTTGACGCCATCAACGACTGCGAAGGAAAATAGTAGAACAAAAAAAGCTAGAACTAAGGTAATCATGTCTGCATAGGTCGTCATCCACGCTGGAGACCCTTCTTCTTCTGTCCCCTTCTTTTCGTTTCTACGATTGCGTTCAGTTCTCATTGGTGAACACTTCTTCTGTAGTCCGATCTACTGGTTTTTTTTCAACTAAGGCTTCTCTCTCCTTAGGTGAAATATAGGCTTTTAATTTTTCTTGCAGTATTCTCGGGTTTACCCCGGCTTGAATTGAGAGAACACCTTCAATTATGGCCTCCTTAGCTGCAATCTCGGCATCAGTGCGCATCGCTAGTTTTCCTGCAATAGGAATAAAAACGAGATTAGCCAACAATGCACCATAAAACGTTGTCAACAAAGCAACGGCCATTCCTGGCCCAATGGCTGCCGGATCATCCAAGCTTACCAGCATTAAAACCAGACCGATCAATGTACCGATCATACCAAACGCTGGAGCAAGAGCTCCCCAGAATTTGAACAATTCCTGTCCTAGCCTATGCCGAGCCTCTAAAGAATCTAACTCTGTATACATGATATCCTTAATAACCTCTGGCGCCATACCATCCACAACCATCTGCAGTCCTTTTTTCATAAACGGATCCATCATCTTCTCGATATCATCTTCCAGAGAGAGCAAGCCCTCTTTTCTTGCTTTTAGTCCCAAACGGACAAATACAGCGATAATATCTGAGATGCTTGAAGCTTCCGTAAAAAAAGCATTTTTAGTAATATTAAAAACTAGCCTAACCTGCTCAAACTGAAAACGAATTAAAAGAGCACTAAATGAACCGCCAACCGTAATCATAAGCGACGCAGGATCAAAAAAGATTGCCAAGCTTCCCTTGGTCGCAATAGAAATGAGAACCAATAAGAGCCCAAATATAATGCCCAGAACAGTTAATATATCCATTTTCTTCATTACGCTCACCTCAAGCATCATACAGCATGGTAAAGAGAGGCAGGGATGTTAACATCCCTGCACCAGATACGTTAATTAGCGCTTCAGATTCACTACTTCCTGCAGAAGTTCATCAGAAGAAGTAATGACACGGGAATTTGCCTGAAAAGCCCTAGAAGTCGTAATGATTTCTGTGAACTCAAAAGCAATATTAACATTTGACATTTCCAACGATGATGTTTGAATCTTTCCTCTTCCCTGGGTATTCGGGGCTCCAATGAACACAGCACCAGAGTTAGCCGTTGGCTGGAACATATTGGTGCCTACATTGGTCAAACCACCTGGGTTTTCGAATCTTCCCAACGCAATCTGCCCTATAGGGGCAACCATACCATTTGAATAGGTCCCGGTTATGACTCCGGTGCTACCTACGGTAAAGTCGTTAAGAATACCCATGGGATAGCCGTCATGACCCCGAACAAGAGCATCTGTCTCTCCCACCAACTGACTCAACGTGGAAAAGTCCAGATTTATATGCAACGGATCCGAACCATCCATGGATGATCCAGCTGGGATTGGATCAAGAATAAACATGCCTAGCTGCCCTGTAGAAACGCTTCCCTGAGGATTAAAGGTGATAACACCCTCTCCTTCACCAAAGGAAAAACCTCCGTCCATAACGCTCGAGCTCCATTCCCATTCATTCACATCTGTCTTTTCAAATTCAATTAGCATGGTATGGACACTACCGAGAGAATCATAAACATCCATTTCCAGTTGGTACGTATCACCTATACTAGAAGCAGCATTTACGTTGCCGCCAAATAACAGGTTTTCTGTAGCACTTGCTTCAGCCCTAAAGCCCAGCGGAATGTTCAGACTGTTTAGGGGTTGCGTAAGATCAATACTGCCATCAGGTCCGGGTACCCAGCCCATGACAGGTAATCCAGTTGAGGAGTTCACTAAAAATCCGTCTGAGCCTCGAGCAAATGAGCCATCACGAGTAAAGTAGTTTTCCGCTCCATCACTAACGATAAAAAAGCCGTTACCTTCAATCGCCATATCCAGTGACCGGCCCGTACTTTGCAGATTTCCCTGGGTAAAATTAACGTCAATGGCCGCAAGTTGCATGCCTAAACCCACCTGCATCGGGTTTTTGCCGCCAACGCCACCCTGAGGTGCACTGGCCCCACTCAACGTCTGATTTAAAATATCAGCAAACTTCACACTACTAGCCTTAAACGCTGTGGTATTAACATTTGCAATATTATTGCCAATTACATCAAGTTTCGTCTGATGATTGTTCAAACCTGAAATTGCCGTAAATAATGATCTTTGCACTAACACAACCTCCTTTTTCTGTAGGCTGCTTCAATCGATCCACAACCTTCGGCTCCCTCAAAGAGGTCCAGCCGTACTACTCGATAATCACAGCTCCATCAATCCCAGTAAAAACATGATCCTTCATTTTTTTTGTATCAACAGCCGTAATAATTGTATTGTTCTTAATGCTGGCAATCAGCGCCACATCTCCAAACAAAACCAATGATGAATTAACACCTTTCTTACGAGCCTTCTCTACTGCCTCACCAATCTTATTGATGTCTGCATCCTGAAGATTGAAATTCCTTTGTTGCAGTCGTTCGATGGCGTGGGCAGAAAACTTAACTCCACTTTGCCGACGCTGGATTTCCTCAAGCGTCTTAGTAAAAACCTGATTATCTTTGGATTGCTCTTTGACTACACTTTTTGCAGCAGACGTAAAAGGAACTACAGGCTGGGGATGAATAATCATTTTATCACTCACAATCAATCACCACTATTTACTTTAATCAGTTGTGTCAGTGTAAAGACCTGACCATCAACCATCAGCTTGTTGCCTGTCGAATCCAACTGCACTGAAGAAACTTTTCCCACAATTTCTTGACCCGCTTCTGTTTTCATCGTGACTTCCTTACCCAACAGAAGAAGTTCCGCATCAAAGGAAGTAAAGTGTGCGAATTGTGATAAAGATAGTAAGTCTGCCATATTCTGATTGAGGTTATCCACCTTCTCAAAAAGACCATTCTGGTGCATGGACTGCAACGTAATCAACGTATCAATACCCTCACTAATATTCTGTGTCTGTTCCAGTGAAGAAAACTGAGCCATTTGAGCCAAAAACTCACCATTATCACTTGGCTTTAAAGGGTCCTGGTAGCGCAACTGGGTGATTAATAGTGTTAGAAACGCATGCTTGTCCAATTCTGCATTGTTGCCAGTGTTTTGCATAAAATTGTCTTGCCCACTGCTTCCAGTAGCCGTTACTGTTATCATGTTTCAACCTCCTCCTCCTCCTATACTAAAACGTTCAACCCCCCTTGTATACGGGCTGGGCTCTCGCTTACCACCGGATCCAATCCTCTTGCGCCATGGTCTCCAAACATCGCGCTTTTCCTCGCTGGCAACCCGGCTCCACTTTCTTTGTCAGGAGCGCTACCAAGGGAAACATTCAACTCCATTAATTCAATACCCATATTACTCAGCCGTTCTTTAAACACTAGAAGGTGATTATCCAGCACTTCTTTTATCATCACATTCTCCACGAGAATCCGTCCACTTATCTGTCCGTCTGTGCGGGATATTCTTATTACCACTTCTCCAAGAGACTCCGGCTGAAGCCTTACACGGACTTCGTCAAAACCATTGCCAACCGTACGTTGAAATTGCATCTCTTTGATAATGGGGTCAATCACTCGAGATGCCCAACCCGCCGGGATATCAGCTACGGTAAGTTTATTCTCTGCAGCAACGAAAGGTTGTGCTTCAGTATGAATTCCCGCAGTTCTATGGTCCTGGCGCAAGGATAACGTCTGCAGTTCATCATGAGTCACGTCCGTCTTTCCGGGAAAGGCGTCTGCAACCTTTCCAAAAGAAAAGTCCTGATCCTCTGACTCATCTTGTGCGACGATTACGTCTCCCGCGCGAAGTTGTTCTACAGAGCTAACAGGTTGCTCCTTGAAGTACGGGTTTCTGTCTCCCATGCTCGTCATCACTATCCCCTGTTCTTCTTCCCGGAACAGTTTCATGGGTATCGGTTCCCTCTCCCCTGTTTCCGCTTTACCCTGCACTCCGAGTAAAGATCCGTCGTTAATCTCTAGACCGCTCGCGATCGTACTACTCTTTGCATGAAGGTCTGCCTCGGTCGCTTCCAGCAAAGTGATGGCGGATACTTCGCCCACGCCATTCTTCTGCATTTCGGCGCTCTCTACTGGTAGATCAGCAACAACGACGCAGGGGATACCAACACTGCCGGTGTTTTGGAAGTCATCAGTATCTTCAAGGGATACATCTTCATCCGTGACCTCTTTTAGTAGAACATACGGAATTTCAATCAAGGTTGAGGGAACAGAAGTTTCCGTTATTTCCGCACCGTCAGCTTGTAGTTCTTTCGGAATGTCTGACACAACCTGACTCGCACTCTCGCATAAAAGCTTCCTAAATGCTTCAGGATCACCATTTCCTGTTTGTCCCATCGTTCCCATATTGCCAGAGACGAAGATCATCTCCGGCACGATCATATCCATCTTTATCACCTCCTCTTAATGGGCTACACTTCTTTACCTCCGACAGAAACCTGTAATAGCAAATTCATCGTTTAACTTCTGCTCTGTCAGCTTACTCTCTTGATTGTAGACAGTAGAGTTCTTATCTTTCAAACCACTCAATATTTTTCTTTCTTTCATTGTGACCTCTAACTGGTAGCGTTCTTTTATTACATCTGCTGCTTTCTCTTGCACCGTTCTTTTCTGGTTTGAGATACATCCGCTAAGGTAATCGGTATAACGCAAACTGAGAATTCTGCTATTTACATCAAGGCTTGCGCAGTCCTTTGTCGTTAAATCACTACATACAGCCATTAACTCTTGCTTTAATTGGGTCAATTCTTCCTCTGATTCCTGTAGTGAAATTTGGGCACTGGAAAATTTCACTACAGCCGCTTTTTCACTATCCTCCCGGTATGTCAGAACTTTTTGCAAACGAAACTTAAACCCGCTACTCACTTATACACACCTCTTCCAAGAGAGATACTGCTTCTGTATAAGAAACATGCTCCTCAATCTGCTGACAAAGAAAAGAATTTATAGCAGCATAAGACTGTCTAGCATCATCAATTTTAGGATTACTGCCTTCAATATATGCCCCAATATTAATTAAATCCTCCGCCTCCCGATACGTCGCCAGTAAATCCTTAACTCTACCTGCCAATTCTTGTTGCCGTTTAGGCATTAAATCAAGCATTAATCTACTGCTACTCTCTAGGATGTCAATGGCTGGAAAATGGTTTTTAGAAGCCAGCTGCCGAGTGAGAACCAGGTGACCATCAAGAATACTACGAACGGTATCCGAGATCGGTTCATTAAAGTCATCACCCTCAACTAGGACAGTATAAAACCCCGTAATCGAACCTTGTTGTAACTTCCCTGCTCTCTCTAACACCTTTGGTAAGAGAGCAAACACTGAAGGGGTATAACCCTTTGTGGTAGGAGGCTCACCAATAGCCAAACCTACCTCCCGTTGGGCCATCGCTAATCGAGTAACTGAATCCATCAACAACAGCACCTTTTTTCCCTGCTCCCGAAAATATTCAGCAATAGTTGTTGCCACTAATGCTCCTTTAATACGAAGTAAAGCAGGTTGATCCGATGTGGCCACCACCACAATAGAACGCTTAAGGCCTTCTTCTCCCAAATCTCTTTCTAAAAAACCACCTACTTCCCGCCCTCGTTCTCCAATTAGCCCGATTACATTAACATCAGCATCACTGTGGCGGGCAAGCATACCTAAAAG
>JANKMV010000117.1:0-1400 GCA_024650095.1 Bacillota bacterium
GGAAGAACCCATGGCAAATTCGTCGAGATTTGTTTTACCCAGCATAATGCTCCCAGCATTTTGTAGTAATTCCGCTACAGTAGCATTATATGGAGGCATAAAGTTATGTAAAATCTTTGAAGAACAAGTGGTTCTGACTCCTTTGGTACACATATTATCTTTAAGTACCATGGGTATGCCTGCTAAAGGTCCTAGCTTCTCACCATTTTTCCGTTTAACATCAACCATGGCGGCTGCAGAAAGGGCCTCATCTCTCGTGAGCGTCATAAACGCCTTAACGGTTTCATCCACGGCATCAATGCGCGCAAAGGCGGCTTCTGTCAGCTCCCGTGCACTTACTTCTCCGCTGTTTAACTTGTCCAAAGCAGCGGCAACTGTTAGTTGTTCAAGCACTATAAATCCCCCTATTCTATCACGCGCGGCACGCGGAACATTCCATCTTCTTCTTCTGGAGCATTGGCCAATGCATCTTGGCGTGTCAAACAAGCTTGTATTTTATCCTCTCGGAGAACATTCTGTAGCGGTAAAACGTGTGCAGTTGGTAGCACATCTGTGGTATCTAGTTTATTTAGCTTATCTATGTATTGCAAAATTTTGTTTAGTTCACCTGTAGCTTGAACCATCTCTTCTTCGGTCATCTCTAATCTTGCCAAGCGTGCCACATGGTCCACTTCGTTTCGTGTGATTGTCATCTTATCCCTCCTCTACTCCGACTCGTTTCCCCATCTTGAAGGAAAAATACCGTGGGCAAATTATACCATAACTGCATCAGCTCAGCAACTTGCTCGCAGCAAACATAACCACAGACGGAGTAAGAAGCGCGCTATTTAATACTGCTTACATTAAGTCACTTGCTTAAAGGCAGGCGATAATTATAGCAGAGCAAAAAAACGCTCCCTTCATCGTAACAACAGTTCCTTGTTTCAACTGTTTGTCATGAAGGGAGCCGCTCAATTCCCTGTTGCACCTACTTATTCTTTGAGGTTGACACAGCTTTCTAGCAATGCACAAAGCCCGCAGGTTTTATCTGCTTGGTGATTTTGTACGGCCAAGACGCGAAATTTACTGTCAGCTGCAGCTAAATGACGTGTTTTCCCCGCCGGTACCACCGTTACGTCACCGTCGATGAGGGGAAACGTTTCATCTTCTATAATAAGAGATCCCTTGCCATCTAACACAAACAATAAAACCGGTGCATCAACGATACAGTCTTCTGCTACCTGACCTGGTTCCAAAATCACACGAACCGCCTTAACATCACCTTGATTAAAGAGCATTTCCTTCATGCCCACACCGGGTTGACCGGATAAAATATTAACAATTTTTTGCGTCATTTACAACTCCACCTTTGTTAGCTTCAGTCAAGCATTGAGAAAGCTCCCTGACCAAAACAAGTTACT
>JANKMV010000117.1:1410-6653 GCA_024650095.1 Bacillota bacterium
AATAGCTACTCTTGTTGATGGCAACTTAAACAGTCACTATAGCTTCCTTCACCAAAACGCTCGTCGTGAGAAGCAGTGATGTTCTCATGACAATTTAAACAATCGGCATGTGCCCCATTAATATCATGGCTCGCCGGTGTTGCAGGTCCATTTGTTTGCGGTGGATCTGTCCTGTCAGCACCTGCCCGTACATAGATGCCTACCAAAGCCATAATCACGACGGTTAAGATAATAAATGTGGTACGTTTCATTTTTTGTCCTCCAAGAGTTTTTCATTAGTATTCTCTCCTAGAGGAAAAACACTAGCTTTTTCCCTGGCCAAAATTTTCTAGTTCCTACAATACTTTATAAGTAATAATCAGGGCAATTATGCACGGTAGCCCCCAAAAAAATAACGCACCCGCTAGACCATAACGTTCTGCTCGATCTCCTCCATCATCAACGCGATATGCAAATTGCGCTCGGTGCTTGTCGCCACTAATACCTGCTCCGGATAATAAAAGAGGACCACCAACCCCAATTACAGCCACGATCAATGCCGCCTTTTGGAACCAAAGAATATCTTGTAGTACCAATGCAATAAGAGCTAAAATTATGAGTACCATGATCCCTAGCATGAATGCCTTCTTCTTCAAAATAACATCCCTCCCTTGCAGTACAGACGCGATAGAAAGGCATACGCATTTCAATGCTGTACCGTCACGCTGAATTGGTTATGGGGTCTGTAGTAGTGCCTCTAAACCCGCTTCATCAAGAACAGGGATTTCCAGCTGCGTCGCTTTTTCCAACTTGCTCCCGGCTTTTTCCCCGGCAACAACGTAATCAGTTTTCTTACTGACACTACCTGTAACCTTACCGCCTGCTTCCTCAATCATGCGAGCCGCTTCATCACGGCTATATGTAGGTAGAGTTCCTGTGATGACAAAAACTTTTCCCTCTAGAGGTGCGCTCTTGCCTGGTGCTTGCTCCTCAACGAAATTGAGACCGGCATCGCGTAGACGCGCCACTATTGCTTGAGAGGAAGGCAGACTAAAAAACTCCGTTACACTTTCTGCGATTTTAGGTCCCACTTCTGGCACGGCTTCCAACTCTTCCACACTAGCCTTGCGTAACGCATCTAAATGACCAAAACGACGAGCAAGGAGCTTGGCCGTACGAGCACCAACAAAGCGAATACCCAACCCATAAAGAAGACGCCATAATGGTTGTGTTTTACTTTGCTCGATGGCACTAATCAAGTTATCCACCGATTTATCGGCCTTGCGCTCCAGTGCCATTAGAGCCTCTCTTTTTGCGGGCAGTGTATAAATATCGGCAACATCTTTAATTAAACCAGCAGCCAACAATTGTTCCGCCACAGCAGGACCAAAACCCTCGATGTCCATGGCGCCACGAGAAGCAAAGTGAGCAATCCCTTCCATTACCTGGGCAGGACAAGCGGGATTAAAGCAGCGCAACGCCACTTCGCCTGGCAGACGAGTAACCTTGCTACCACAGGCGGGACAAACTTCGGGCATGGCAAAGGGTTGCTCCTGCCCACTTCGTTTTGCCTTTAAAACCTCCACCACTTCAGGAATGATCTCACCCGCTTTTTGGATGAGGACATGGTCGCCAACGCGTACATCTTTTTCCCGTAAAATATCCTCATTATGAAGACTGGCTCGTTTCACCACAGTGCCTGCCAGGGTGACGGGTGCCAATTCTGCAATGGGGGTCAGCGTGCCAATGCGACCCACCTGCACGGAGATACCCACCACAAGTGTTTGCGCCTGTTCGGCGGGAAATTTATAGGCTATGGCCCAGCGTGGGCTCTTTGCCGTGGTTCCAAGCTGCTCTTGTAGGGCCAGATTATTAATTTTAATCACAAGACCGTCAATATCAAAGGGTAGCTCATAGCGTTTTTCGCGCCAGCTTTCGCAGTAGTTCACCACATCCTCCAATTCATGCAATATTGTAAGGTGTGGATTTATGCGTAATCCAAGCTTCTGCATCGCCATCAGTGCATCATAGTGAGAAACCGGACTCAAGGCGGGCGAATACCCGAGACCATAGGTGACCATGGCCAGATTGCGCGTAGCGGCTACCTTGGGATCTAGTTGACGTAAGCTACCCGCAGCCGCATTACGTGGATTAGCAAACAACGTCTGCCCCTCTACTGCTCGCTCTGCATTAAGGGCCAAGAATGATGAACGTGGCATGTATACTTCCCCACGGACTTCAAGCGTCATCGGCTCGCGCAAACGCAAGGGAATACTTTTAACGGTACGTAGGTTATGGGTAATATCTTCTCCCACTTCACCATTACCACGAGTAGCACCACGGACCAAAAACCCATTTTCATATTGTAGGGAGACGGCAAGGCCATCCACCTTTAATTCCACCACAAACTCGAGTTGAGCTTCAGGCACCAGCTTCATAGCACGCCGCACAAAGTCTCGCAGATCTTCAAGATTAAGTGCATTATCAAGGGATAACAAAGGGACGCGATGAGCCACTTGCGCAAACCCTGCCCTTGGCTGTCCTCCCACACGCTGCGTGGGTGAGTCTGGTGTAATCAAATCGGGGTATTGCCGCTCTAGATCTTGTAATTGTCGCACAAGCACATCAAAATCCGTGTCTGAGATCTTGGGATCATCAAGTACATGATAACGATAATTATGTTCACCAAGCTCCTGTTTAAGTTGTTCTACCACTTCCAGGGCTTTTTCCCTGTTCATAAACGGCACCTCACTTTAGCTTACGCAAAGGAGCGTAGCGGGCAATAACTTTCTTTAACCCTAATGAGGGGAAATGAATGGTAAGGACGATATCACCATCACTAAGAGTATCCACGCTCTTAACATCACCAATACCCCACTTGCCATGTTCCACTCGATCACCCACCACAAGATTTCCCGCTTCACCAGGAGCGGGGGAGAAAATTTCCCGCTGCGGTGCTTCTTCGGTCTGCTCCAAGACAGTGCTGGGGATTTCTGAAAGAAAGCGAGAGGGGAGGTTTTGCATGGCCATGCCAAAAATATTGCGACGACGGGCATGCGTCAAATAGAGGCGTTGCTCCGCTCGCGTGATGCCAACATAACATAACCGCCTCTCTTCTTCAACACCATCTGCCGTCTCAAAAGAGCGCTGATGAGGAAATAGATTCTCTTCCATGCCGGCCATAAAGACCACGGGAAACTCCAGTCCCTTGGCTGCATGCATCGTCATTAGGACCACACGGGGTGCATCTTCATCACTTAGAGCATCCAAATCAGTAATCAATGCAAGCTGAGTCAGAAAAGCTGTTAACGTCTTCTCTTCGCTGTTTTTCATAAACTCTTGGGCAACCGTAATAAATTCGCGTAAGTTTTCCTCGCGGCTGTGCGCCTGGTCCGTACCTTCAACACGAAGCTCATCTAAATAACCACTTTTGACGATAACTTGCTCTGTCAATTCGTCTATACCTAAGTCTTCCCTCATTTTAGTTAAATTTTCCATAATAGTAGTAAATTCACGTACTTTTTTTAATGGTCCCGTGCTTAAACCCACGTCTTTCACGTTGGGTAAGATTTCAGAGATGGTACACCCCTTCTCCAGAGCAAAGGCACGCAGCCTGCCTATGGTGGAAGCACCGATTCCGCGGCGTGGCACATTAATGATGCGCAGCAGACTAATATCATCTGCAGGATTATCTAATACACGCAAATACGCTAAAATGTCCTTTACTTCTTTACGTTCCCAGAAACGAAGGCCTCCCACCATCTGGTACGCAATATTATCACGTACGAGGGCATCCTCAAGTGCTCGAGATTGTGCATTGGTACGATAAAGAACAGCGAACTGCTCATATTGACTGACAAGTGCACGAATTTCGCCAGCGATAAAACGTGCTTCCTTATGTTCATCATCGGTTGCTAGAACCACCACAGGCTCTCCCGCGTCCTTACTTGTCCACAGCTTCTTTTCCTTACGGCCCACATTATTTCGTACCACATGATAGGCTGCTTCTAAAATATTGCCACTGGAACGATAATTTTCTTCTAATTTGACCACCGTGGCCTCAGGCCAGTCGCGTTCAAAATCTAGGATGTTGCGAACATCCGCCCCACGGAACTGATAAATGGATTGATCATCGTCACCTACCACGCAGAGGTTATGGTGCTCGCCCGCCAATAACAGCACAATCTCATATTGCACACGGTTTGTATCTTGATATTCATCTACTAAAATATAGCGAAAGCGTTCTTGGTAACGCGCTAAGACCGTAGGTTGCTCTCGAAAAAGTTTGACCACATAAAGCAACAAATCATCAAAATCAAGGGCGTTATGTAAGCGTAGTCGCTCTTGATAACTTTTGTAAATACGAGCCACAGTGCGTGTATAAAAATCTGCTGCTTCCTCTTCATAACTATGCTCATTAATCATTTCATTTTTAGCACGACCGATGGCGGATAGCATACCCCGAGGCTTAAAGCGGGAATCATCGAGGTTAATGTCCTTCATAATATTACGTACCAAAGTCAGTTGATCGGTCGCATCATAAATTACAAATGAAGAGGTCAGACCCAAAAGTTCTGCATTTTCACGAAGGATGCGCACAGCCGCCGCATGGAAAGTAGACGCCCACATACCGGACGTTGTTCCCACCAATTGTGTAATTCGTGTCCGCATTTCTTCCGCGGCCTTGTTGGTAAAGGTAAGTGCCAGGATTTCCCAGGGTCTGGCTAGTTTCTGTTCAATAATATAAGCAATACGGTGCGTAATCACCCGTGTTTTTCCGCTCCCCGCACCGGCCAGTATCAAAAGGGGCCCTTCCACACATTCAACAGCTTGACGCTGTACATCATTTAATTCTGTATTCGACATGATAGCCTCCCAGTCATTGCGCATTCTATGCTCATAACCCACAGTAGAAAAGCAGCGCAACTGCTTTCTAGGGTCTGTAGGAATTATAACACTTTCCATCTTACAACGTGCTAAGAAACACTGTACCCAAAACGTCGCTAATCCGCTTGTAGTCGCTCAAGTACCAGTTCATAGCCACCCGCACCATACTGCAGATAACGTTTAACACGGCTAATGGTGGCCGTGCTGGCACCCGTTTCATGCTCTATCTGTTGGTACGTTCTACCCGCTTTAAGCATTTTAGCAACTTGCAGACGCTGAGACAGCGCCTTTAGTTCATTAATTGTACAAACATCCTCAAAGAACTGATAGCACTCATCTTCTGTCTCCAATAGTAAAATAGCCTCAAAGAGCATGTC
>JANKMV010000118.1 GCA_024650095.1 Bacillota bacterium
GGGCAACAGCCCCTTTTATTTATTCGCATTAATGTGGTTGCCACTGCTCGGACATCTTGCCATAATTATCTACTATTTGTGCAAATGTCTTACCACCAGGTTGCCAATCACAGGGGACCATTTCTCCTGTCCACACATAACTTTGAAAAGCCTTTAACTGTCGCATAATTTCATCTGTGCATCTGCCTATTGAGTTCGTCAAAAGCTCCATCCCATGGATATAACCCTGATGGTCAATGATAAAGGTTCCTCTAATGGTTGTGCCGCTTTGTTCATCATAGACATCGAATAGTCTGCCGATCTTACCCGTCTCATCAGCAAGGAGTGGATAAGGGATATCCATGCCCACCATCTTTGCCAGTTCTATTTCATTCCATACTTTATGAGAGTAGACACTATCAACATTGATCGCCAAAACCTCTGTATTTAACTGAACAAACTCGTGATAGCGAACTGCTATACTCGCTAGTTCAGTGGGTCATATAATAGAAAAATCACCAGAGTAAAAGAATAGTATCACTCATTTGCCCCTATAATCAGCTAATGATATCTCTTTTACTTCTCCTTGCACTAAGGCAGAAGCCGTAAAATTAGGTGCCACCGTCCCTACAATCAAGCAAACAACCTCCTCTACCTACCTATTTTCGCTCAGTTATTTCTGTATGAAGGGGCGGCTTTACTAACCACCCATGCTTTTTCATAATATTTTGTAGTTCATGACCATACTTCACTAACTCCATATGATGTTTTGCAAACATCATACCAATATCTTCTCGTATACTTAACGCTATAATTTGGCTACAAGCCGCAAGATTCATGGCAATATCGTTGGCCACACAAGTTGCTATTTCTGGATCTAAAAACCGTGCACCTACGGGAATATCACTAAAATCTACCCTTGGCTTCTCCTGGGGTGTTGGAGGCGTTTCTATACCATTTTCCTTTAAGAGCGTCCCTAGCTTTTTTATTTCCGGAATAACCAGATCATTAAACATAGACTTTAGAAATGACGCAAGATCAGGTTCCTCACAATGATTAATTAGAATTTGATATTTAACTAGACAACCTTTAGCCTTAGCTAGGTGAGACCAAATACTAAATACTTCACCATAGTGTAAAAATTCATGCTCCGCTTTGCTCATAATACGACGTAACCTCCCAACTCTTTATACAGTTAGGGTGTCCTTACAACGTTTTAATATTACTGGGCTAATCAATTTTTAGTCTGTTCTATATCTAAAAAGACTACCCATCAAGGGTAGCCTCTTTTGTCACCTTATGATATTAATTCAAGTTTTGCCGTAAAATGCCGCAAGACGGGAGGCTCTTCCACAATACGAACACCACGTACCCGGTCTCGTTGCTGAAAAATATTGATTAAACTCTCCGCCACATAGCGCATATGATTATCTGTATATGTGCGGCGAGGGATGGTTAAACGCAAAAACTCCAACGGTGAGACAAGCTGCTCGCCTGTAACGGGGTCTCTACCCAACAGGAACGAACCAATTTCCACGCCCCGTACCCCTGCTTCACGATATAACTCAATCGTCAATGCCTGTGCCGGAAATTGCTCACTGGGAAGATGGGGTAAAAACGTACCCGCATCTACAAACACTGCGTGACCACCCACAGGCTGTTGGATGGGAATACCTGCAGCCAGCAAGAGGTTGCCCAAATAGGCAACCTGACCAATTCTAGCTGCCAAGTAATGCTCATCTAGCACTTCCACCAAACCTCTTGCCAACGCTTCCAAATCACGGCCAGCAAGACCGCCATAGGTAGGGAAACCCTCAGTGGGAACCAAATTAGCACGCACCAGGTTAGCTAGCGTTTCATCTTCACGAATACCGATTAAACCCCCGATATTAACCAAGCCATCTTTTTTGGCACTCATGGTGAAACCATCCGCATAGGAAAACATTTCATGCACAATGTCCGATATGTTCTTGTCAGCATATCCTGCTTCCCGCTGCTTGATAAAGTAGGCGTTTTCTGCAAAACGTGCCGCATCTAAAAATAAGCGGATGCCAAAGCGATCGGCCACAGCTTTTACAGCACGAATATTCGCCATGGAGACTGGTTGCCCACCCGCACTGTTACAGGTAACGGTAATAAGGATAAACGCAATCTGTCCCGGACCATGCTGCTTAACTAGGCGCTCTAGTTGCTCTAGATCCATATCTCCTTTAAACGGACTACCATCTGATGTATCATACGCTTTTTCAACGATACAATTTACCGCATGCCCACCCTTTAATTCGATATGAGCTTTGGTCGTATCAAAGTGCATATTACCCACAACCACTTGACCCTCTTTAATTAACAAAGGAAAAAGGACATTCTCGGCACCACGACCCTGGTGAGCAGGCGAAATATATTGGTGTCCGAATATTTTTTGACATACATCAATCAAACGATAGTAACTACGGCTACCAGCGTACGATTCATCACCCATCATCATTGCGCCCCACTGGGCATCACTCATGGCCCCGGTACCGCTATCAGTCAACAAATCAATAAAAACATCTTCTGCACGTAAAGCAAACACATTATAATCTGCTTCAACCAGTTTTTGTTCCCTTTCCTCACGATTAATAAGCCGAATCGGCTCCACCATTTTAATTCTATATGGTTCTGGTACATTCTTCACCTATATCACTCCTGCCTTATTAGTTGTAAAATAAGCACTCAAAGATCCCACCAACGGTTTACCTTCTTTTGGCGGGTCATCCTTTAGCGTAATTTTACAATCTAGGCAGATTGCAGTTTTCCATACTCCCCGTTCTTCCGAAAGCATACACTCACTCCACACAAACTTTTGTTATCTACTCAATTATTCTCCTCTACAAGGCAATTTCCTGCCTAAGGCACAATCATAAGTTAACAACAAAAGGAATTGTATAAAATTGCTTCCCCTGCTATGCCCATAACGGATTTTCACCGTCAAGCTATCGGCCATGCTTGGCGCACCACGAAAAAAACACCCTTCAAAGGAGGGGTGCTAAATTGCTATAAAATGGCGGAGAGAGTGGGATTCGAACCCACGAGACGCTATCAACCGTTACACGATTTCGAGTCGTGCACCGTCAACCGGACTCGGCTATCTCCAATCGATCGGGTATTTGTGCAAGATGGATGTTACGAACTTATACGCAAATACAGGTACCATATTATTTACATGGAATCGTTGTTCCAAATTCCCTTACAGTAGGTTGAATAACCGTACCCCCTGTGCAATGCTAAAGCAAACAAGTATTGCAATAACTGTCGGAATGACAGCGGCCAGTATAGTCCACTTTAAACTACCCGTCTCTTTTCGTATAGTCAGCAGTGTAGTGCCACAGGGAAAGTGCAACAGAGAGAACAACATGAAATTTAATGCTGTCAGCAATGTCCAGTTTTGTGCTAATAACAATTCACGAAAAGCAAGTAGGCTGTCAAATTCAAACATAGCACCTGCCGATAGATAGGACATAACCATAATCGGCACAACGATTTCATTGGCTGGCATACCGAGGATAAAGGCAAGGATGATGACTCCATCCAAGCCGATAGCACGGCCAAAGGGCTCTAACCAGCCTGCGACATGGCCGATGATAGAAAGATCACCAATATAAATATTCGCAAATACCCAGGTCAGAGCACCTGCAGGAGCCGCTACGATAACCGCCCGGGCTAAGACGAATGCTGTACGATCAAATAGTGATCGAACAATAACCGGGATGATCTGAGGTTTGCGGTATGGCGGCAATTCCAGAGTAAATGAAGATGGTTCCCCTTTTAAAAATGTTTTTGAAAGTAGCCACGAAACAGCGAGCGTTACACTAATGCCTATCAGAACCATTACAACAACCATGGCTGAGGCAGCTAATGTGCCATATGCTGAAAAAACTCCTCCGGCCACAAAAATCATGGAAATTGCTATCAGTGCTGGAAAACGTCCGTTGCATGGAACAAAGTTGTTTGTCAAGATGGCAATCAACCGCTCCCTTGGCGAGTCGATAATTCGTGCTGCGATAACTCCGGCTGCATTACAACCAAATCCCATTGACATGGTTAAAGCTTGCTTGCCATGTGCTCCTACCCGTTTAAATGCATGATCGAGATTAAATGCTACACGTGGAAGATAGCCTAGATCCTCTAGCATTGTAAATATGGGAAAGAAAATCGCCATCGGAGGCAGCATAACTGCCACAACCCA
The DNA here is from genome assembly GCA_024650095.1 of Bacillota bacterium. Lineage (GTDB taxonomy): Bacteria > Bacillota > Dethiobacteria > Dethiobacterales > Dethiobacteraceae > JANKMV01. The sequence continues at coordinate 4,205 of JANKMV010000118.1, forward strand.
AGCCAAACCGCGGTACGTTCCTAAAACAACCACCCCGTGTAACCAGTCCGGTGCCCCAGCGCTGATAAATAGTACACTTAACCACTCCTCAATCCCAAAGAGAAAGTTAGCTAACATCTCAGACGGCACATTGGCACCGCTGATCGTAACCCAGAAAACTGCCCCGAGGAGAGCCAACATCAATGGGTAGCCAAGTAATCGGGACGTGATTATATTATCGACTTTTCGATCCCAATCCGTTCTTTGATTTGAGCACGTCACAACTGTTGCGGCCAATCTTTCAGCCTCACCATATATATGTGAGACGATTTGATCCCGTACACCATCACCCTGTGTCTGCCCATACTCACTTGCTTTCTTTACAATCTTAGTAAGATCAGCAAATTGCGCAGAATCAGTCAAGAGGCAAAAACCTCCTTAACCATCTTTTTCTCCAAAAACTTACGAATGCCATCTATAACAGTATAGTCACCGTCAATCAGCCGAAGTGCAATCCAACGCCTGTTTATTTGAGGTGGCAGCAATGGATCCAGTTCTTCAGCCAACTCACGAATTGCGACTTCCAGGCTAGCATCGTAAATCAAACGCATCGGGGTTAACTCTGTTTTGTCTGCAGCCACCGAGTTAATTGTATCTTTGAGTAGTGTCAGACCTTCTCCATTTCGAGCAGCAGTGGGTATTACTGGCACTCCCAGTTGATTAGCTAATGCTGGCACATCTATCCTGATTTTTTTTCGCCTGGCCTCATCCATTAAATTCAAACAAACAATTGTCTTATGGGTAATTTCCAGAACTTGTAATACTAAATTTAAGTTCCGTTCCAGACAAGTGGCATCAACAACGACCACAGTGGCATCTGGCTCAGCAAAGCAAATGAAATCCCTAGCTACTTGCTCTTCAGGAGAGTTGGCAAGTAACGAGTACGTTCCCGGAAGATCCACCAGCGTAATTTGCTTTTGACCATGCTTATAGTTTCCCAGTGCTTGCACTACCGTCTTTCCAGGCCAATTGCCTGTATGCTGCTTAAGGCCCGTTAATGCATTAAAGACCGTGCTTTTACCCGTATTCGGATTGCCGGCAAGTGCAATCACATAGTCACCTTTTACATTGTAATTAAGATAATCCTCTCGTAAAGCACCCTTTCCAGATGATTGATACGTTAGACCCATAGTACACCTCCGTATTTTATTAAACCGGATTTACAAAAATTTTACTGCTTTCTTCGGAACGTAGAGCGATCATGACTCCCCTGATAAAATAGGCAGTAGGATCACCCGCCGGGCTACGTCGCACCGATTCTACGATTGTTCCCGGTATAAATCCCAGATCTAGCATTCGTCTTCTTCCAATTCCTTCTGTTGCCAAAGCTGTGACAACGCCACGTTGACCCACGCCTAACGAAACTAAAGTATCATTACCGATCATTGTATTCATACGATAATCCTCCCATCTCGTATTTCCAGTGCTACACCACAAACTCAAACTGTATGGCTACGGTACATCCGGATAGTACTCCTGCACCCCCACTTGGTTTTAACTATACCGATGCACACATTATTAGTCACAACTACATGTGCATCAATATCAATATCTCTGCCTCCTTGATATACACGGATCTAGTCAATGTCAACCCCTCCCCATCCTGTTTTACACTAATAAACTTTCTCTAAGGAAACCTTTTGCTAGTAGACTATGCTATGACAATAAATTTGGTGAAATTTTCATTAAAAAAACCCGACAATGTCGGGTTTTTTAGTCTTCCATAATATGACGAAATTCCCAGGCGCGTAGTTGCTCAAGGCCGTCTTCCTTTTCATTCACTTGATTTTGTTGCAAAGCGTGAAAGGATTGCAGCAATTTAGGGTTTGATTCAAAGTAAGTAATAAGGTTATTGATTAGCTCCATGGTTTTTGGAGTGATATAGTGCTCGATACCCTCGACCTGCTCATCAATTCCTGACTGTGCATTTAACAAGTGTAAAAACGTTTTTAAGGTTGAATCTCGCCACATTAAAAAGCTACCGTATTCTTCACCTTTTGGAGTCAGTGCAATGTTTCGGTATTTTTCATATTTAATGAAACCAAATTCATCAAGTTTTTGAATCATCTTTGTAATACTAGATGCCTGGAACTGCAAAGCTTCTGACAGATCGACCGCACGAACGTATCCTTTTTCTTTAACTAACCGATAGATCATTTCTAGGTAATCCTCCATGCTTTCGGTAAGCAAGTCGACTCCCCCTCATACCCGTTTAGCGTAGTCATATATTTTTAGTCTATGCCAACAAATAATGCGTAATGACACATCTACCTCAAGTTTATTCCATTTAGACACGGTGCTCATAACACT